>JAITQT010000435.1 GCA_031288745.1 Deltaproteobacteria bacterium | reverse complement strand
TGCCACCCCAAAGACTAGTTCCGCTACCTATCGGAAACCATCCGCTCTTTCATCATCTGGAAAAACTTCTCCTGCTCGTCGCTGAGGCGGTAGGAGGTAGGTTTTCATGACCTCGAAGTCCAATTTATGGGTCATGATGGAGAAGAACCCTGACCACTTACTATCCTTGGCCTCCTTCCTCTCATCGCGCTCGAAATTTTTAAGCGCCCCTGTAGTCTAGTCATAGAAGGTTTTGTAATAACCATTTCTAGGCTTAACCGCATTGCGGTCCTCAGAGAGGCCTTCGCTTTTAAGTAGTTGGCTAAGAAAGTTCTTTTGCTGTTCTAAGGTGATGTCTATTGGCCGCAACTGGCGACTTCTACGTATTGAGTCGAAGTACTGATTCAATTTCAGCCAGTCGGTGCCTTCGTGGACTTTCCGGTGCTTTATGTCATGATAGTTGAGGTCATATTGCTTATAGTAGATTTCGGCGTTAGAATCGACGCGCATTGCCTCGGGCCGGCCACTAAATTCGCCCAGGCCTTTTGATCGCTTTCATAACTAACTTCTGGCAAGTAGTAGGGCCAATAATCATAGGCTGGCCACGCAAGATGTGTTTTTCCAGGTTACGAAGCGATTCGAATAGGCTATCCGTTATCGTGACTGTATTTTTAAAACCCGCCTGGTCGAGGTTGGTGAATATGACGTTGAGTGGGCGGGAATCGGAAATGTTACCGGGAAAGGTCCTATAGTAGATAGGCGGGTGATTAGTAGGAGTGTCTACGAAAACCTCAACAGTCTTCGCCAATGGTAGGCTATCTTTGTTTTTACCCCATGGTATGTCTTTAAGGCTATCTCCATAAGCTGATCAGCTAGGGGAATCTACGGCGCAAGCCCGTCTTTTCCAAGCCTTATCAGGCCAAGCTTAAGAAGCTCTAGGCGATGCCGTTGGGTGATGGATGGAATGAGCCTTGGTGATGGTGGCTGGCTTCAGCTCCCTGGCGGCGGGAGCCTTAAGGTGGTTATGCCAGCTAGCGATACGATGGTAGGTGAGCCCTGTTACCTAGGGGAATATCACCAGGGTAAGTAGGTCATTAACCATCTCGGAGTTAAGGAGGAAAACGGCTTCCAGAGCCTTTCGGATCCCGGTTTTCATGGCGAGATGCTCTAACAACCAGATGTAGCCGTATAAGCTATTCTGACCCTCGCCTTCGTAGGGTGGGTCTTTATGTCCCTCGCAACCCGGTGAAATGGCTAGCTGCCTTAATTTCTCAATCTTCTGGAAAGATGAGAAGGGCCCATTCTTTTGGTGAAGCTAATCAAAACAATTAACCAGAAATGACCCTCAGCCGCGTATCAACAAGAAAAATGGAGATAGTGATACTTCTTTTTACCTATTTCCGCGACGGTTAAATATAGACAAGGTTTGACGGAAAACTTGTCATGAGGTCTAAACGATATTAAGTTATTTTTTTTTACCCTGGGTGGTATCCTTTTTACTAGTAATATCCAGCGATATAGTCGAACCTTCCAAGCTAGAAGAGATAACCAAAAAAGGTGCTGCCTAAAAGGTCTAGTCGCGCTTGGTTGTCGTCTATCAAGCGGCGTGTAAGGTGAGGAGGGATAAAGAGGGCAACCAACCTCTGCCTGAGGCTTTAATAGTAAAAATTTTAGGGCTATTATCTGGAAATAAGGAAAACTCCAAAGATTATTACCAATGTCCCCAAGACTTTGTTTAAAGAAATTGCGTCGTTAAATAAAAAATAACCGGCTAAAAGGATATAAATGTAAAGTAATCCCGTCCAGGGGTAGGCGTAGCTCAATTCGAATTTAGATAAGGCTAACATCCAAATCACACCACCTAAAAAAGTGCAAGCCATGGCCACGAGGATCCAAGGTTTGATTAGTAAAGATATGATAAAAAATATTTTACCATTTACTAAAGGCGGAGCCTCTCCGGCTTGAGACACCTGCCAACGCATCAAAATTTGGCTTGAGCCGGTAAAAAAAAGAGAGGTTAAAATATACAGATGACCTGATAAATTTTTCATAGGTTATAATATAGTTGTTAAGTTAAAAATCAATATAAATGAAAGTTAGTAAGCTTGAAAAGCCTTTTTAACGCCCCTAACTGCTTGATTGATGCGCTGGATATTTTCAACTAAGGCAAAACGGACGAAGCCCTCACCGCCGCTACCAAAACCTAGACCTGGAGAGACGGCCACTTTAGCTTTGGTGATAAGAAATTTAGAGAACTCCACCGAACCCATGGTCTCAAATTTTTGAGGAATCTTAGCCCAAAGAAACATGCCGCCTTTAGGCGGAGTCACTGGCCAGCCGGCCCTATTTAATCCCTCGCACAGGGCGTCACGTCTATCACGGTATGTTTTTACAATTTCGGCCACGCACTCTTGGGGGCCGTTTAAGGCGATAATAGCCGCTATTTGGATCGGTTGAAAGGCCCCGTAATCTAGATAGCTTTTGATACGGGTAAGAGCGGCTACCATTTTAGCGTTGCCGCAGATAAAACCCACGCGCCAACCGGCCATGGAGTAGCTTTTGGAAAGAGAAAAGGCCTCCACCCCTATGTCCATGGCCCCCTTAACCTCCAAAAGGCTTGGGGCCTTATAACCGTCAAAACAAAGATCGGCGTAAGCTAAATCGTGAACTACCAAGATACGGTGATCGGTGCAAAAATCGACTAGCTTTTCAAAAAATTTAAGGTCCACCACCGCCCCCGTTGGGTTGTGGGGAAATGAGATTACCAGCATGCGTGGTCTAGGCCAGGTCTGCTTGACGGCTAATTGAAGATCTTCAAAAAAGTCTCGGCCTGGACCTATGGGCACGCTTCTAAGGTCTCCACCGGAAATAATGGCCGCATAAGAATGGATTGGGTAGGTTGGATCTGGGGCCAAAACAACTTCCCCTGGGGTGATGGTAGCTAGCGTTAAGTGAGCTAAACCTTCCTTAACCCCTATGGTGACCACGGTGTTAAGGTCGGCGTCTAGCTCTACGTTATAGCGGCGCGCATACCAGTCTCGGATAGCGTGGCGAAGTTTGGTTATGCCTCGGGAGGCGCTATAGCGGTGATTGGTGTCTTTAACCGCCGCTTCGACTAATTTATCTACGATGTGACTTGGGGTGGCTAGATCGGGATTACCCATACCCAAATCGACTATATCCGC
This sequence comes from Deltaproteobacteria bacterium, assembly GCA_031288745.1. GTDB lineage: Bacteria > Desulfobacterota > Desulfarculia > Adiutricales > Adiutricaceae > JAITQT01. The sequence goes on along the minus strand of JAITQT010000435.1, from coordinate 19,529 downwards.
CCCTGCCCTTCTGGCGGCCATCTTAAATTCGTTAACCTGGGCAAAGACATAGGGTGGGAGGCGGTTCATGCGCTGAAATTCAAAGAGATCGCTCGGAGACATTTTAAACTCGCTAATGGAGATTTTGAGGGCCCTAAGGCCTAGGTTAAAAATGGCGCTGAAATTTGATCGATTTTGCTTTTAAGAGGTTTTTGCGCTTCGATCAAATTTGACTATAAAGGGGGTAAATGGCTTTTAAAGAGCTTTTGTTTCTGAAATAAGGCCTAAGTAGTTGTTTTTTTGGGAGGAGAGTCTTATTTTTTTTAATTTTAAAATTTTTAAAATTATTATTAGCGCGATAAATAGATAAAAAGATAGAGTAGATAAAAAATTAGCTAAAGGCATTCCTTCAAAGTGAACATCGACTGTAAGAATTCCTTTAGAGGGTAAATTTACTAGGCGTAAAAAATAAATATAGAAAATTTGTTCTTCTATAATATTTGAGATAAATATTGGTGATTTAGAAAATAATAAAGTTAAATTAGGATATTTTTTACCATCTATATATATATTAATATTTTGTAATCCAGGGTAATACATAAATTCAAAGTCTAAAAACCCTTTAAAATTTTCAATTGATGAATAATTTGTTAAATCTATGGTAAAATGTTGATTAGCCGCATTGTTAAATTTGGATCGTTTGATTAAAAATTTGGGATCGGTTAGAGGGATATAAGGATCAATTTTATTATTATAAAAAAGATACATAACGTTCGCATAACCAAAAAAATAATCTGTATCACTTATTTCATTAATACTATATACTTTTTGAAAATCAGTATCAAAATCAGGCGTTCGTAAGTAAGGTTTAATATCAATAATAGAATAAAATATTACCAGCAAACAGATAAAAAATTTAAAAATATTTTTATTTTTATTAATTTTACATATAATATAACGTAATGTAATAATTATAATGATAGTGCCAAATAAAGAAAATAATGATAAAAATCTATATGGAAATTGAGCAAGATTAAAAAAAGGTTGCAATATAAAATTTCTGCCAAATGGATAGATAATTATCAGTAAAATAAATAATTGAGTTGCTAAAATAGAAAAAAAATATTTTGATTTACTTTTATAACCAAGGAATAAAAATAAAATTAATGAAATATTAAATAAAAAACCATTTTGAACCTTAAAGTCTTTATTATAAGTTTCTAAAAAAGGAGACACATCACTTAAGCTAAAGAGCGAAAGAATAGAAGTTATGTGCTTATGTTCGAATAATGAATCAGTTTGAAAAGCAGTTTTAATAAATAAATCTTTATAAAAAATAATGGGAATAAAAGACCAAGATGAAATCAAAAGGCTGAAAAATAAAATTAGAAATAAAGATAAAAATCATTTACCAAATTTCTTTAAAAAAACTGATTTTTTGGTTTTGCAATAATCTTTTAAAATAATAATTAATTGGCAAATTAAAAAAAATGTAGAAAAAAATAAAAAATAAAAAGATGTAATTAAATGGGTATTTAATAATAAAAATAGAAAAAAAACAGAGAAAAATAAGTATTTAATTGAAAATTTATTAATATAGCGTAATATAAAATATAAAGTAGGTGGAAGTAAGCACATAGCAAAAAATTCAGAATAAGCTCCTCGGGTTAGTCTGCATATAGTTAGATATGGTACGCAAACATAAACGAAAGACGCTGTCAGGGCATAAATATCATCCTTAAAAAAATATTTTACTAATAAAAAAATAAAAATAAAAGCTAAAAAAATAGAAAAAATAACAGTAACAGCGAACGAAAAATAAATGTTAGATAATAAAAAATTTAATAGAGAAACAATAATATATGGAATTGGTGAATAAAACAGATGAACAGGATAACCTAGATTACAGAAAGCATTTTCAACAACAAGAGGTGGAAATTGACCATTTTTAATAGATGTATAAGCACTTAATGATAATTTAATATTATTAAAATAATCTATTGTTGATATATATTTTTTATTACCTATGAAAAATTCTGGATACGAAAGAGAAATACTAATAAAAAAAGCAATAAATAATAAATAATGTTTTCTTATTGTCATAATAAAACTCTATGCAATATTAAAAAGTATTTAAATAATAAAATAATAAAAGGTGGCTATTAGCAGATCGAAGTGAAACCCGAATTGTTAATTTAGTAAGATTGCGGGACTGATTTATGATCGTAGCGCAAAAAATCCCCTGTTATCCGTCCTTAAAATTATAACACTTTCTTATTACTAACTAATTTTTTAGACTATTATGCTATGTAAGATATATTTACGCTTCGAGCATTTATGAGCAAACGGAAAAAACCTCCTCCATCAAGGTGTCATTCCAGATTTCCTTCTAAATTGGCAATGGAGCCAATTGATTTAAAGGGTAATAGTCGGCAAAATTGGCTAAACGGCTTGCTAGGCTATACTATCGTCCAATTACACAGGTCGAAATTTTTTATATGACCACCCCTCCGGTGAAAAATCTGGAGGCTTGTTTTTTTTCTAAATTCGGAAATTCTGGTGAACGATTATGGTTAAGAGGTTGTTTTTTTGCTTGTTATTTTTTTTACGCTTAAAATTAAAAGTAATGAAAAAAATGTACAAATAGATAAAATATTTAATAAATTTGCAAAAGGTAAGCCTTTAAAGTGAGCATCAACTGTTAAAATTCCATTAGTTGGTAAATTAGCAAGACGTAAAAAATAAAAGGTACGTGATTCAGTTTTATTTTTAAGCAATATTTGTGATTTAGAAAATAATAATTATGCATTAGTATAATTTTGTCCATCTAGAGATATATTAATATTTTGTAACCCTGGATAATACAAAAACTCAAAGTCTAAAAATCCTTTAAAGCCATCAATAGATGAATAATCTGATAAATCTACGGTAAAATTATTTTTAGCCGCATTATTGAAATGTGCACGTTTGATTAAAAATTTAGGTTCAACTAAAGGAATATATGGGTCTATTTTATTGTTAAAATAAAGATAATCATTAGTTAAATTACTATAAAAATATTCTATATTTTTTATTTCATCTATATTAGCATTTTTTTTGAGAATTAGGACCAAAATCAGTTGTGTTTAAATATGGCTTGATTTCAATAACAGAATAAAATATTATTAGCAAACAAATAAAAATTTTTAAAGTATCTCTTTCAAAATTAAGCTTACCTATGAGAGTTTTTAATGTTAATATCAATATAATAGTGCCAAACAAAGCAAATAATGATAAATATCTGTATGAGAATTGAGAAAATTTAAAAATAGGTTGTAATATAAAATTTTAACTAAAAGGGTAGATAATTAATATTAATATAAAAAGTTGAGTTATTAAAATAGAAAAAAAATAATTTAATTTACTCTTATATCCTATTAATATAAATAAAAGTAATGATATATTTAATAAAAATCCAGTTTTAAGTTTAAAATATTTATATTGAGTATAAAAATTAGGAGAAACATCGCTTAAACTGAAGAGTGATAATATAGAAGTTAATTCCTTATATCTAAATAATGTATCAATTAAAAAAAATGATTTTATAGATAAATTTTTATAAAGAATAATAGGAAAAAATGACCATGATGAAATTAATATACTAAAAAATAGGATTGAAGATAATAATAAAAATCTTTTACCAAATTTCCTTAAAAAAAACGATTTGTTGGTTTGCCAATAATATTTTAAAAGAAGAATAAATTGGCAAAATAAAAAAAATAATGAAAATAATAGAAAATAAAACAAGGTAATTAGATGTTTATTTAATAATAAAAAAAGAAAAAAAACTGAGAAAAATAAATATTTAATTGAAAATTTATTAATATATCTTAAGATAAAAAATAAAGTAGGTGGTAATAAACACATGGCAAAAAATTCACAATAAGCTCCTCTAATTAGTCTGCATATAGTCAGATATGGAGCGCAGACGTAAACGAAAGAAGCAGTTAGGGCATAAATATCCTCTCTAATTAAATATTTTATTAATAAAAAAATAAATATAAAAGCTAAAAAATTAAAAAACAAATAGTAAAAGCAAATGAGAAAAAATAATATTAGGTAATAAAAAATTAAATAAAGAAAAAAATATATATGGAATTGGTGAATAAAATAGATGAACCGGGTACCCGAGATTACAAATAGTATTTTCAGCAATAAGAGGTGGAAATTGTCCATTTTTTTAAGATGAATAAGCACTTAAGGATAATTTTATATTATTAAAATAATCTATTGTAAACATACATTTTTTATCATCTATAAAAAATTCTGGGTATGACAAAGAAAGACAAACAAATATAGCAATAGCTATTAGATAAAGTTTTTTTATAGCCATAAATTATTCTGTATAGTGGAATATTAATATATAACAATATAATTATAAATAATAAAAGTATTTGGACTTGGCCAAAAAATAAGGCGGTCAGTCTGACCGGTTCTCTTTTCGATAAGCGCCTCAAAAATTCTAGGGCTAGCGAATTATATTGACGTCTAGCCGACCTTGAAAACTCCGCAATCGTTTTTGATATATTTCATATTATGCCTTTTTACTTTTTTTGGCCATTATACGCTAGGACGTTAATTTTTAACAGATATCGTTCAAGGCTTATTTTTAAAAACGTCAAAGGCTGCGGGCCGATGGCGAAGAGCTATAGAGGGGGAACTGTGAAAACTATTTTTGAGCCGGGAGAGCCCAGGAGAAAGGTAGGCGAAACTAGCTAAAAGTTAAGGGCGAATCGTGAATCTTACTTTGAGCTTTAAGAGCTATGGGAGAGCTAAGGGCGAGGAGAAATATGGAAGGAACATTTAAGCTTGAGATTTAGCGCTTAGTTCAAAGGCTTAGGCCAAGGCCCCAGCCTATCTAAAGTGATTAAATCTCTTAAGAGTCTATCTAGATAATAGCTCCAAGGCGGGCGATAAAGATTAAGATCTTTTTCAATTTTTTGACAATTTAATTCCGAGTTAATCGGTCTTAAAGCCGGCCGACTTGGATCGGGACCGTAGGTTGGAGTTATTGATTTCCTTTTGGCTTTTAGCTCAAAGCCTAAACTTAAGGCTTTTTCCACAATGACTTGGGCATAGTCAAACCAGCTGGTTGAGCCTTGGGCGCAAAGATGATATAACCCTTGGGGGCCTTGCCCAGTTAAGCGCGCTCTAAGGGCTAGGGCTGTAGTTTGGGCCAAAAATTCAGCCGAAGTCGGGGCCCCTTTTTGATCGCAGTTAATTTCTAAGCTTTCTCTTTGGGCTGCTAGACGCAAAATTGTTAGGGGAAAATTGCGCCCGAATAGAGAAAAGACCCAGCTCGTTCGAAAGATTAAAAATTGGCAGCCGCTATCCATTACGGCTCGATCGCCTTCTAATTTGGTCCGGCCGTAGGCGTTTAAAGGCCCAGTCGGATCGCTTTCCAGCCAAGGGCCTGTTTTTTGGCCGTCGTAGACGTAATCGGTTGAGTAATGGACGAGAAAGGAGCCATTTTTTTTGGCCCAATGGGCCAAAAGTTCGGGGGCTCCGGCGTTAACTTTTCTGGCCAGCTCCTCTTGGATTTCGGCTAGGTCCACCGCTGTGAAGGCTGCGGCGTTAACTATGACCTTGGGGGCAAGATCTGATAGGCTCTTTTCCAAAGCTTTAAAATTGGTTAAATCGGTTTCTCTTCGGCCCCAGAGGGTCAACGGGCCTAAAGGGGCTAAGGTCGCCCCCAGCTCGCGGCCCAATTGGCCGTCGCAGCCTAATATTAGAATCATAAATTAAACGCTCTTTAGTTAATTTTTAATTATTGAATGATAAAAAATCAAATATAAGTTCAGCCGGTTAGTAAACAAGAATAATCTGGTCTATCGCCAATAACAGTAGCGGCCGTTTTAAGTCCCTCGTTAATGGCTCTGACCACTAAGGAGGGTCCGTTATAGGCGTCCCCCGTAACGTATAAGCCCGGTTCTATCCTTCCAAAGGAGTCTGGTTTGGGGCTTGATTCTGAAATTAGAGGGCTCGACTCGGGGCCAGTAAAGCCCATGGCTAGCAAAACTAAGTCGGCCTCTCTAATAAATTCCGAGCCAGGCTTGGGTATGGGTCTTATAAGTTTACCCTCTTTAATTTCCCACTCGACCTCTTGGCAGCGTAAGGCCCTTAAGAGACTTGGGATTTCTGAGTTGGCTAAAAATTCTAAGGTAGTGACATTCCAAAGCCTTCTACCGCCCTCAAGGTGACTAGAAGAGGTCCTTAAGATCCTAGGCCACTGAGGCCAAGGGTTATCCTCTCCTCTTTGCAACGGCGGCCTAGGCATAATCTCAAATTGCCAGACTTCAGAGGCCCCTTGTCGCCAAGCCGTGCCCATGCAGTCGCTGCCAGTGTCACCCCCCCCGATAACCACCACTTTGCGGCCGGCCGCATTAAGCGAGGGGGGCAGAGCTTCTAGTTCCCCGCCCACCACTTTGTTTTGAGCTGAGAGATAATCGGTGGCGAAAAATACTCCGTTTAAATCTCTACCAGGGATGTTTAAATCCCTCTTTTTTCTAGCCCCAACAGCTAAGATTAAGACTTGGTGGCGCTTTCTTAAAAGCCTAGCCGAGATATCGACTCCCGCCTCTACCCCGGTCAAAAAGCGGACCCCCTCGCGCTTCATAAGATCGAGCCTACGATCTATAACGCTCTTTTCCAATTTAAAATCAGGGATTCCGTAACGCAGAAAGCCCCCGGCCTTAAGATCTCTTTCGTAGACCGTAACCGCTGCTCCCGCTCTAATTAAAGCGTGGGCGCAGGCAAGGCCAGCGGGCCCAGAGCCCACTACCCCCACATCAAAATCAAGACTGCGTTCGGGCTTTACTGGCGAGATTAAGCCCTTTTCAAAGGCCCGCTCAATAACCTCAAGCTCAACTAAGCGGTCTGGAACAGGCTCTTCGTTTAAAGCTTGAACACAAGCTCCCTCGCACAAAGCTGGGCAGATGCGGCCGGTAAACTCAGGGAAGGGGTTAGTTTCTAGAAGTCTAGCTAGGGCCGATTCCCAGCGCCCGCAAAGAGCGTCGTTATTGATTTCCGGGATAAGGTTAGCTAAGGTGCAGCCATCGGCGTGACAAAAGGGGATGCCACAGTCTTGGCAGTGCTTAAGGGCGGCAGTCAGTTCAGCCTGGTTAAGCCTTAGTTCGACTGGTTTATAATCTTTAATTCTTTCAGCAATAGGTCTATATCGGCTCATAAAAAACACCGTAAGGTCGACTTATTTCTTGATGAAAACGCAAAAACATTTTAAAAGCGCAATAGTCTAAAAAATTAACTAGCAATAAGTAGATATTCAAATTTTGAAAACGGATAATGGGAGTTTTTTTTGCATTTAGATCGTTTGTTAAGTCAAAAAAATTAGTTAATAGTTAATCTTAAAACTTATTAATTACATAAAGCCTCTCTAAAAAAGATCAAGGGTACAATTAAAAAATATAAATATACTTTTTAGGAAGGTAACCGATCACCAAAGCTCTTTTGAGGTTTCTACTTAGCTCTCTGCTCCAACCATATATTTTAACTTGGATTAAAGTTAAAATTACCAAGCTCCTATAGGGGGCTACATTGTTGTAGTAGGTGTCGTCTCTTTCAATAGGCTTGGCCCGCAACGTTGTGTCTTGTGAACAGGCCCTTATACGTTCACATTGGTGAACCCGGACACTTAGGAAGTTTGATCTAAACCTAGGGCCTTTAGGTTCGAGTAGGCCCGCGATTCAAGGGCTATGCCCCTTCTAAATTCCATGGGAAAGACTTTGATAAAGTGGCTCTTTTCTAAACGCCAGTTAGCTAGTATCCTTTTGGCCGATTGACTACCAGTAAAAAAGGCGTGGCGAGAGATAAGTATTTTTAGTTCTTTTTCATCTTTTTCATCTAAAAGATCGAGATCGACCATCTCTAAGTTGCAGTGGTTATCAAATAAACCGTCGGAATCGTAGACGTAGGCTAGCCCTCCGCTCATGCCAGCGGCAAAGTTTACCCCGGTTTTTCCTAAGACCACTACCCGTCCTCCGGTCATGTACTCGCAGCCGTGGTCACCCACGCCCTCGACCACGGCCAGAGCCCCGCTATTGCGCACTGCAAAGCGCTCTCCGGCTAGACCATACATGTAAAGTTCCCCTGAGGTGGCCCCGTAGAGGACTACGTTTCCGGCAATGGTGTTTACAGCTGGATCAAAATCAACATGTAGGTTTTCAGCCGGTCTTATAATTAACCTAGCCCCAGAGAGGCCTTTACCAACGTAATCGTTGGCCTCCCCTATGAGATCAAGGGTTAGGCCTCGAGAGCAAAAGGCCCCGAAGGATTGACCGGCAATGCCGTGAATCTTTAGAGTGATAGTATCTTCTGGAAGCCCGGCTAGACCATAGCGGCGAGCTACTCTACTAGAGATCTTTGCTCCCACCGTCCTATCAGTGTTCTTTACCCTTTCTTCTATCACTATAGGGTCGGCTGCCTCTATAGCTTTAGTTAGTCTAGGTAAAACCCTATCGTCAAAGGTCTCTGGCCAAGGTTTGGGAGCGTAGGAAATAAATCTTAAGTCCTTGGCTAAAGGCTTATAGAGAATAGCAGAATAATCAAGCCCGCGGTCGGTTAAAAGCCTAGTTTCTGTTTTAGGGGTTAACCTATCGACTTGGCCGATCATGTCCTCTATTTTTTTAAAGCCCATAAAGGCCATAATCTCTCTTAGCTCGCGAGCGACAAAGGTAAAGTAATTTTTAACGTGTTCGGGAGAGCCGCTAAAGCGGGCCCTCATTTTAGGATCTTGGGTGGCCACGCCTACGGGGCAAGTGTTGGTGTGGCACTTGCGCATCATCAGGCAGCCCATGGAAACTAGAACGGAAGTGGCAAAGCCGAACTCATCGGCACCCAACAGGGCGGCCACGGCCACGTCGCGGCCAGTTTTCATCTGGCCGTCTACTTGAAGCCTCACTCTAGTGCGAAGATTATTTAAAACCAAAGTTTGCTGAGTTTCAGCTAAGCCTATCTCCCAAGGGGCCCCGGCGTGGCGAATGGAAGAGAGCGGGGCGGCCCCGGTGCCGCCGTCAAAGCCGCTGATGAGAATTGATTCGGCCATGGCCTTAGCCACCCCGGCTGCGATAGTGCCCACGCCCACCACGCTAACGAGCTTAACGCAAACGGTAGCCTGGTCGGCCGCTTGGTGAAGATCGTAAATAAGCTGAGCAATATCTTCGATGGAGTAGATATCGTGATGGGGTGGGGGGGAGATGAGAGTAACCCCGGGGATGGAGTGTCTAACGCGGCCGATTTCACTATCAACTTTGTGCCCTGGGAGCTGGCCCCCTTCACCTGGTTTGGCCCCTTGGCTAATCTTAATTTGAAGCTCTTTAGCGTGGGCAAGGTATTCCATCGTCACCCCAAAGCGGCCGCTAGCGACTTGCTTGACCGCCGAGACGCTTGATTGTCCATCATTCCTAGGCTTATAACGGGCCGGGTCTTCTCCGCCCTCGCCGCTATTGCTTCTGGCCCCTAAAGAGTTCATGGCCAAAGCCATGGTTTCGTGGGCTTCTTTTGATAAAGAGCCAAAGCTCATGGCCCCGGTGCAAAAGCGTTTAACTAGCTCGTTTTCGGGTTCAACTTCTTCTATAGGTATAGGGGGGCCGGGTTTAAAGTCTAGTAAACCTCTTAAAGTAAAGGTTTTCTTAGATTGATCGTTAATAAGAGAGGCATACTCTTTGTAAATGGCGTAATTGTTTTCTCGGACCGCTCTTTGGAGAGAGGTTATGGTTTTAGGAGACCAGAGGTGTTTTTCCCCATCTAGGCGATAGCGGTAGACCCCTCCGGTGGGCAGGAGCTTTGGCGTGCCTAATTCTAAGCTTTTAGAGGGGTGATAGGCCTTAGAGAGCTCAAAGCGCTCTAGGGCCCCCTCTTCAATATGCCCTAAATTTAAACCCCCCACTTTAGAGGGTATTTGAGGAAAGTACTTATCCATTAGTTCTGGGCCTAAGCCCACGGCCTCGAATATTTGAGCCCCGCGATAGCCCCTTAAGGTGGAAATGCCCATCTTGCTCATTATCTTAAGTAGCCCCTTACGCAGGGCCTGGACGTAGTTTTCTACCGCCGTGGTCGGGCTCATCTCGGTAGCGAGGAACCCTCTGACCGATAAATCTAACACTGTTTCATAGGCTAGCCACGGGTTTATGGCCGAGGCTCCCAAGCTTAAGAGCATGGCCATGTGGCTTACTTCAAGGGCGTCTCCAGTTTCAACGACAATTCCGATGGAGACGCGTTTTCCAATTTCTAAAAGTTTTCTATTGACTGCGGCCACGGCTAAAAGCGAGGGGATAGGCAGTAACGTGCTAAGCTCATTGCCAAAACGTCCGGCTTTTTTATCGCTAATAACGATAATATGAGTTGCCCCCCTGGCCGCAAGCTCAGCTTCTTTTTCTAGTCTCGTTAAGGCCTCGCTTAGGGCTGCTCCAGGTGCCGCTCCAAGCGCTGGTGGGCTAAAGACGGCCTGAAGGGTAACGCTATTAAAGTCGTCGTATTTAAGATCTTCTAGTCTTTTAAGATCATCGTTAGATAAAAATGGATGGGCGAGCTTAACTAACCTGGCCTGCCTAGGCTCTTCGTTTAAGATATTGGGGTCGTAGCCAATAAAGGTCATAAGGCTCATCACCAGCTCCTCGCGAATGGGATCGATAGGAGGGTTGGTGATTTGGGCAAACTGCTGACGGAAAAAAGAAAAGAGAGACTGAGGTTGAGAGTCTAAAACAGCCAAGGGGATATCGGCCCCCATAGAGCCGTTGGGCTCGGCCCCGTTGGAAGCCATGGGAGCTAAAAGGATTTCCGTGTCGTCGCGGTTGTAGCCAAATAGGGCTTGTCGATAGGCTAGATCGTCTAGGCTTTTGGTCAAGGTAGTGGGAGAAGAGAAAAAGCCGGGGATATCAAGGCGGTTTTCAGAGACCCAACGCCGGTAGGGGCGCTGTCTGGCTAGCCAGCTTTTAACTTCAGTGTTTTTTAATAGTCTCCCCGAGCCTACTTCGGCTAAGACCATTTGGCCGGGCCGTAGAGAGCCCATGTCAATGATTTTAGACCTTTCTAGTTCCACTGCCCCGCTTTCGGAGGCAAAGACCAAAAGGCCTTGGTCGGTTAGGCTATAGCGGGCAGGTCTGAGGCCGTTTCTATCTAAGGCCGCAGCCACATTTAGTCCGTCGGAGGCCACCACCGCAGCCGGGCCGTCCCAAGGCTCCATGAGCCCGGCGTGATACTCAAAAAAGCCCCTAAGATTTAGGCTCATAGGGTACTTTTGCCCCCAAGCTTGAGGAATAAGCATAGTTAGAGCATGATGGAGTTCTCTGCCTCCTCTAATTAGAAACTCTAAGCTATTATCTAAACTAGCCGAATCTGAAGAATCGGGTTCGATGATGGGGAAGAGCTTTTTAATATCCTCACCAAAGAGAGGGGAGCTAAGATTGGGCTCTCTAGCCGTCAGCCAAGCGCGATTACCTTTAATAGTGTTAATTTCTCCGTTATGGGCTAGTCCCCTAAAAGGCTGGGAGAGTCGCCAGGAGGGGAAGGTGTTGGTGCTATAGCGCTGGTGGACCACGGCTAAAGGGCTTTGGAGACGTTCGTCTACTAAATCGGGATAGAAGGCGGCTAGTTGGGAGGCCATCATCATGCCTTTATAGACAATGGTACGGCACGATAGGCTAGGGATATAAAAACTATCGGCGTCTAAACCAGATTCGGCTGCTTTTTTTTCTAAGAGCTTTCTAAGGACATAGAGCCGCCTTTCGAGTTCGTTTTGGTCTTCGCCGTTTCTTTGAGGGGAATAAACGACAAACTGCCAAATGGAGGGCCTGGTTTGGGCAGCTAAGCTACCTAAGGCTGAAGGCTCGACCGGAGTTGGCCGCCAGGCTGCTAGTTTCCAGCCGTTAGACTCAGCCAAATTTTCAATCATTTCCCGACAGCGCGAAGAAGAAGCCTCTTCAGAAGGTAAAAAGACGTGGCCCAGTCCATATTGCCCTTCGGGCGGTAGGGCGCGCTCAAATGTCTCAGAAAAAAAAAGGTGGGGTATACGGATAAGGATACCAGCCCCGTCGCCGCTATCAGCATCGGCCCCGGCCGCACCACGGTGGGTCATATTGACCACCAGCTTAAGGCCCAAGGCTACTACCTCGTGGTTGGATTTTCCGTCTAATCTGACCACACAGCCGACGCCGCAACCGTCGTGCTCGTTGGCGCTGTCGTATAAGCCGATTTTTGTCATGGCAAAGTCCTCGCCCAATAACCCCTAAAAGGTCAGCCCAGGGGAGAGGGCGTTATTTAAGGGCTTAATAGGCCCAAATCTAAGGCGTTGGATTTTAGTAAGTTTAAGCTAATCGTTTTTTGGTCATGGCCACTTAACATTTTTAGGTAAAGCGACTGACTAGCTAAGGGGGATTTGTATTTTAAAATCTTAAATAATTAGGTACAAAAAATAATAGTAAAATATGATAAAAATATTAAAAATAAAAGGCAATTAATAAATTATAGTGAATTAATTAGGAGAATAAAAATAAGATTTTAGGGAAATTAACCGTTCACCAAATCTTTTTTTTCCACGTTGCGGCTGGTAGCGACTTTTGAGTTGTAATTGAGTTTTAGCATACCCTTAAGATCTTAAAAGTAGTTCTTTTAAGGTTTCTACTTAGCTCTTTGCGCCAACCATACATTTTAACTTGGATTAATGTTAAAATTACTAAGCTCCTATAGGGGGCTACATTGTTGTGGTAGATGTCGTCCCTTTCAATAGGCTTGCCCCCTCAACGTTCTTTTTGTTAACAGGCCCTTAAACGTTCACATTAGTGAACGGACATTAGGGAAAAATATTGGCCCAGAGGGCCGTCCTTGGAAAAATTAAGGGCCAAAGTTTAAGCTAAAAATTTGGTTTTTAGCTCGAAGTCATTTAAGTTTGGCGCTCAACAAATGTTTACTGGCTTAGCGGGGGCAACAAAGCCGACTGAACATGAGGTTATAAAAGCCTCCGTGCCAGTCGGCCGTTTAATCGGTATTCGTAACTATATCATATCCCGTCAAAATTTAGGTTTTTTTTTAGTTTTGAGTTTTGAAACCTCCCAAGTTTCTATTTTGGCACAAGATATTGGACTAAATTTATATCTAAGCGCAATAAAAGGGGTGAGAGGGCCTAAAATTTGACCTTGGCTAAAGAAAAAAGGTTATTAATTGATTACTGCCAGAGGAGTTCGCCATACTTAGGTAGAGGCCATTCGGCGTCGTCGACTAAAAGTTCTAGGGCGTCGACTTCGGCTCTAATTTTAGTTAGTAGAGGCAAAAGTTCATCTCTAGCCCCTTGGGCCTTAATCATAACCCCGTCGGTTGCATCCAAGCGAACGTGGGTGGCGTCTAACTTATCTAACAAAGAGCTTAGCTCGGCTACGTGGGTGTAAAGCTTTTGAAAGTTTAATTCTTCTGGCTTGACGCTAGAAGTAGGTTTAGGTAAGGAAGAAACCGCATTTAATAGATCGGCCGCCTTCTTTAAAGAGTTTAGCGCCACCGGTAAAATGGACGAGCGGCCAAGGGTTTGAACCAGTTTGGTTTCAACGTGGACGACTTTGATATAGTTTTCTAACAACACTTCCTGACGCGATTCAATCTCGCGCTCGCTTAAAATGCCGTGGCGGATATAGACGTCTTGGACTTCGGGGTCGGTAAAGTGGCTTAAGGCGGTAACGCTATCTTTAAGGTTCCACAGACCTCGTTTTTTGGCTTCTTCTTCCCACTCGGGGGCGTAATTGTTGCCATTAAAGACCACTGGTAAATGCTGGTCAAAAAATTTAACTAGCACTTTTCTAGTAGCTTGATCGCGATCAGCCCCGTCAGCGGCGGCCTTTTCAAGCTCGGTGGCAATATCGTCTAAGGCGCAGGCCACTGCGGCATTAAGGGCGGTGTTGGGCGGAGCAATAGATTGAGAGGAGCCAACGGCTCTAAACTCGAACTTATTGCCAGTAAAGGCAAAGGGGCTGGTGCGGTTACGATCGGTTATGTCTCTAGCTAGCGGCGCTAGAGCGCTAATTCCGGGGCTCATGGCTCCCCCGCGCCAGGTTTCAGTGTCGCTTTTACCCTCGCTAAAGGCTTTAATCACATCGGTTAGCTGATCGCCTAAGAAAACAGATAAAATAGCCGGTGGGGCTTCGTTGGCCCCTAAGCGGTGATCGTTACCAGCCCCGGTCACGCCAATGCGCAAGGGAATGGAGTACTTATGGACTGCCCTTAAAACCGCGGCCAAAAAGACCATGAACTGACTATTCTTCCACGGGGTCGGCCCGGGATCGAAGAGGTTATGACCTTCGCTATCGCACAAAGACCAGTTGTTGTGCTTACCAGAGCCGTTAACCCCGGCGAATGGTTTTTCGTGAAGTAGACAAGCTAAGCCGTATTCCCCAGCGGTATCTCTTAAGACCTTTAAAAGGAGCATGTTGTGGTCAACGGCCAAGTTAATTGGTTCATAGAGGGGGGCTAGCTCGAACTGGGCCGGGGCTACTTCATTGTGGCGGGTCCTGGCCGGAATACCTAAAGCCCAGAGGCGGTTTTCAACTTCAGTCATAAAAGAGAGGATCTTAGGGCTAATGGCTCCAAAGTAGTGGTCCTCAAGCTCTTGCCCCTTGGGGGCTGGGGCCCCGAAGATGGTGCGGCCGGACATAATTAAGTCGGGCCTTAAATTATAAAGGCGTCTATCGACTAAAAAGTATTCTTGTTCAGGACCAACCATGCCGCGGACCCTAGAGACCTTCTCGTTACCAAAAAAATGCAAGATCCTGATAGCCTGCTTAGAAACGGCCTCTTGAGAGCGCAAAAGTGGGGTTTTAGCGTCTAAGGCCTCTCCGGTATGGGAGAGAAAGATGGTGGGTACATAGAGGGTTAGTCGTTGGCCGCTCTTAAGTAAAAAGGCCGGGCTAGTGGGATCCCAAGCCGTGTAGCCCCGGGCCTCAAAGGTGGATCTGATGCCGCCAGAGGGAAACGAGGAGGCGTCGGGTTCGCCTTTTATAAGGAGCTTACCGCTAAATTCATTAATGATATCGCCTTGAGGCGTGGGGGTTAAGAAAGCGTCATGTTTTTCGGCTGTGACGCCGGTCAAGGGCTGAAACCAGTGAGTGAAATGGGTGGCCCCACGCTCTATGGCCCAATCCTTCATGGCACTGGCGATAACGTCGGCGTCGGAGGGAGTGATGGGATCGTCGTTATCAATGGTAGAGAGTAGACGCTCGAAAACGGTCTTGGGTAACCTCTCGCGCATTAATTTTAGACTAAAGATATCGCGACCAAAGAGTTCGGCCGGCGGGGGGTTGTCCGAGGTAGGTAAAACCGGCGGTTTGGTGGCTAAGCTAGCCCTGACGTATAAACGCGGACTTTTGGCTGACATGAAGACTCCTTCCGGGATATAGGGAATTTAAAAGGCTGGGTTTATATTGCAACAAATGTGCGCAAGGGGGGAAAACGAGATAACTAGTTGGATTAATTGAAATAAATATGAAACTGACCCTAGAGCCGCAGCATGCTAGAGTCAGATTACGCTACGCAAACGTAGATAACAAACCAAGGTTTCCCACAGTTATAGTAGTTTTTTGGGCAGCCATAAAAAGCAGGCTAAAAGACCCCCGGCCGACCGTTAGACCTTAATAAAGAGTCGGCGTAACCTAAGTGATACTGGCAGTGAGTGGCGATGGAAGTCAGAGAGCGGCCCAGAGACCAATTTAGGTTAAAGGCCTTAAGCTTATCGTTAGGCTGGGCCAAATCCGAGTCGGAGATAGTGGCTGCATAGTTAATAGTCTTTTCTTTTCCTTTTTGAATAAAAGCTAAGATATCTTCTTTAGTCGGGTGGGCCGAGCCTATCTCGCTTAATCTAACCACCTCGGCCGTAAGAGGCGCAGGTAAGGGTAGAGGGGCTTCGTAGGGAAGAAAAAAGTCCACAGTTGAAACGGCGTGGACAATATGCTGCCATATGGGCCAGAGCCCCGCCTTAGCGCACCATAGATCGTCAGGGCAGGCGGAGACGAGTTTGGTTAGAAAATTTAAGCTATCTTCGACTAAGGGTAGTAAGCCGTCTATAACGGAACGAGACATTAAAATCCTCCAAAAAACCCGCGATGGGGTTTAAATAAACAATGATAAAAGGAGATTGTTAATGGTAAAAACCTCAATGGATAAGCTGATTTAACAAAGAAAACTTAAGGACAAAAAAGACTTAAAAGAACTAGTAAAAAAAATAAGGAACTCTTTAGCCTAAAAACTATAATCAAAAAACTTGGCAGGCCAACGCTTTAAGGGCGGTACCAGGGTAAGACATTAAACTAGCTTTTAAGGATGAAGGATTAAGATGATTAAGGTTAAGATAGAAACGACAATGGCCGCCAAAACCGCAGCCGAGGCTTTATCCTTGGCACTTTTAATTTTTTCGTTATACTGCGGGGAAATTAAATCGCAAATATCCTCCAAGGCTGAATTTATTAGTTCAATCAAAGGCACCAATAGATAAGCGGCCGTTAAGGCCACTTTTTTCCAAATTGGCCAATTAGCCCAGAATAAAACGATTATTAAGATAACCAAAGCTGCGGTTTCGAGCTTGAAAGCCTCTTCTTTAACGAAGGCGCTTTTAAGGCCGCCTAGGGAATAGCGCGTAGCTGAGACGGCTCTTTTGGGTATGTTTAAGAGGGCTTTAAGCATCTTAGCCGCAGAAAAAAAAGAAAATGAATATAAGCCTTAGGTTAAAAAGGCTTGGGACCGCCTTAAGCGCGATAAGAGATAGGCCTAATAGAGAATTTGGTCATTATAGCATACGACCTCTGACTTTTATAGCTATAAGAAATAATCTCCAGAGCGAAAGCGTTAAAAATTTTTTAGAATTACTTGTTTTTTCATGAAGATTGCCGGCCTTATCTCCCTTTGCCTGAGCCACCATTAATTTGGATTGGATGTCTGGGATCATTCGAAAATGTGTGGATCTTGATGTAAAGGGAGCCTAACTTCGTCTCATGTTTGGATTAGCCTCGCAATTTGAAAAATCTAATAAAGGTAACTTTCATCACAGCGCCTGGAAAGTATTGTTAAAATTTTTAAGCGTAGCAGGCCCCCTGGAAAGGTTTGTGAACGATTACTTGATTTAATCTTCGTTAGTTGTCACCGTTTTGTGATATAGTCTAAGTTACTTATGAAGGAGGAGCTGTATTGTTTGGGACGATCGATTTTGTCGAGATAGAGACGGTTTATTTTGTCAAAAAAAAACGGAAAATCGGTCCACTAAGGCCTATTCTCAAAAAAAGATGGAAAATATTGTCCAGCTGGATATTACCAGAAAAAATGATACCATTCTGTTTCAGTTTTACCATGAAAAAGCATACCACCCATGGTCAATAAAATTAAAAATTACCAGATGGGACACAATTTTGCTCTGGGCCTAAAATATTTACTTTTAGGGAAAAAATAACTTAAATATCGTTTAGACAGTGGACAAGTTTTCCGTCATTATTTGGCCACATTTAACCGTCTATGTTTTTACAAATTCTTCCAGCCCAAACAAGATAGAAATTGAGGCTCATTTTGAATAGAAAACACAGATAATGGAGTTGAGTATTCTGAATAGAAAAAGCATGATAAACAACGCTGTAGCAAGGGTTTTCCTGTTTGACGAGATGGGATAGGCTATGGCGTCTATTGGATAGTTATCTCTAATTGAGAATAAATTAATTGCAAAATAAAAAAAAGTTTAAAATTAATATTTATTAATTAGCAGAATAGATATGAAATATTAAATAAAGGGGCAAGTAGAATGGAAAATTTAAGTAATTTTAGAATTAGGAAAATGAATCTAAATGATGCTGAAATAATTTCTAATGCGTTTAAAGCTCAAAATTGGAATAAATCAATTGAAATTTACCGAAATTATTTTGTGGAACAAAGAAATAATGAGCGGATAACATTAATTGCTGAAATTAAAGATAAATTTATTGGTTATATTAATATAAAATGGAAATCATCTTATCATTACTTTTTTATAAATAAGATTCCTGAAATTGTTGATTTAAATGTCCTTATAAAATATAGGCGAATGGATTTTGGGAATAAACTTATGAATAAGGCAGAGGAAATTATTAAAGAACAATCGGATTTTGCAGGAATTGGGGTGGGGCTTCTTTCTGAATATGGAGCGGCTCAAATAATGTATATAAAGCGGGGGTATATTCCTGATGGTAATGGGATATATAAAAAAAATTCTTATATTAAGTTTGGTGAATCAGTAAAAATAGATGATGATGTTATACTATATTTTATAAAAAAATTAAAATAAAATAATTAATAAAAATATTTTTAAATTATAATGGAGCACTCCTTATTTCTCATAACAGCTCTGTTTTCGCTTCGCTTCCATCGGTCGCTTTGCCCTCCGCAATGGCTAGCTCATTCCGTT
The DNA here is from genome assembly GCA_031288745.1 of Deltaproteobacteria bacterium. Lineage (GTDB taxonomy): Bacteria > Desulfobacterota > Desulfarculia > Adiutricales > Adiutricaceae > JAITQT01. The sequence continues at coordinate 1,099 of JAITQT010000435.1, read as the reverse complement.
ATGTTCCATTCCCACGCCTTCGGCACATTTTGTTCGCCCTGTAAATGCTACGCATTTGCAGAGGAGATAAAACGTCGTAAATAGCCGCAACGTTGCTGCAAAATCTGCGAACCGCATTTTTTGATTTTATTGGCGGGGAAAAGAGAATCGCTTTTATGCCCGCAGATTTTTTTCTGAGCAAGATAAGACCGACCTAATTTATATCTGTCAGACAACAGGTGAGGAGGGACATCCAGGACAATTTAGAGCTAAAGTCTAAGCTGTATCCTCCTTAACCATATATTTTGAGGCCTCTTTCAATTAAGGAGACGATAGAGGTGGGGCTAACGTTTAGGCGCATTTCACGGTAAATTCGCTTTACCGTTTCCACTAATGGAGCTGCCTACCTACACAACATAAGGTGAAGATGACACAGTGTACGTTCACCAATGTGAACGTTTAAGGGCCCGTTCACAAGAGAGAACGCTGCGGTGCCAAGCCTATTGAAAGGGACGACCCATACTGCAGCAATGTAGCCCCCTATAGGAGCTTAGTAATTTTAACATTAATCAAAGTTGATCGAAGCGCAAAAAGTCCTCTTTATCGGGCCTTAAATTTTTAACATAATATTATTACTAGTTAATTTGTTAGATTATTTTGCTTTTAAGAGGTTTTTGCGCTTCGATCAAAGTTAAAATATATGGTTGGAGCAGAGAGCTAAGTAGAAACGTTAAAAGAACTGATGTTAAGAACTTAAGGGTATGCTAAAACTTAATTACAACACGAAAGTAGCTACCAGCCGCAACGTGAGGAAAAAAAGACTTAGTGAACGGTTACAATTCGAACATGCCTATCATTTTTTGGTGCAGTCTTCAGAAAAAACTTAGAGAGATTATCCACCCGAAGGAGTGGGGGCCCATTAAGGAGTTGGAAATTCAGCAATAATCGTGCCAGTATATGCGATTTATAAACCTTTTTTGACGCTTTCGTCCTGGACGCCTTGATAGGGCAAAAGCGCCAAAATTTTGAGTTAGTATAAATTAATCAGAATGAGGTGATAGTGGCTAAAAATTCATTTGTTTAACTAAAATCATAAATTTTCTTGGAATTTAGTAAATTT
>JAITQT010000363.1 GCA_031288745.1 Deltaproteobacteria bacterium | reverse complement strand
AAAACAACGACGGTTAAAAATCGCCAAAAACTCCCTGGCGGAATGCTGGCAGCGACCGTTAGGGGTAGTGAATTAAATGGCATCAGAGGTTTTCTATAGTCCGGCAGATTGGGAAACTCTTAATTAATCAAAGTTAAAATATATGGTTGGAGCAGAGAGCTAAGTAGAAACGTTAAAAGAACTAAATGTTAAGAACTTAAGGGTATGCTAAAACTTATTTACAACTCGAAATTCGCTACCAGCCGCAACGTGGGGAAAAAAGACTTGGTGAAAGGTTACATTTTTGCTAAACAAAATTTATAGATGCAATGACGAACTTTTTTTAGCGGTCATTTCTATTGTGCCCTTAAGCTAGAAAAACAGGTCTTTTCTATTGAGGCCTCATCCAAAATAGGTCTTTTCTATTATTAACGTAGCTTCAAAAGTGGTCATTTCTATTGTAATCTTACAAAAACGGCATTTTTTATTGCTTTTAGATATAAAAACCCGTCTTTTTGCTTTGACTTTATAGAATAAAGACGACATCATAGCTTTACTCAAAACACGACCTCAATTAAGTTAACCCTTACAACTTCAAAGCTATTTTAATGTCGTTTCGTTGGCTAGTCTTTTTTCCGTTAGCTGGCCAACTTTTCTATTATGGGGACCAGGGCTAGGCTTTTGGCTAGTTTTAGCCAGCCAATTTTAACCGGCTCTCTAAGTATCAATCTAACCTCAAAATCAAGTTCGCTCTTTAAAAAAACCGCGATGGCCTTTAGGGCCACTTCTATAGCTAAATCCTTGGGGTAGCCATATATGCCCGAAGAAATCAGAGGAAAGGCTATGGAGCGGCAGTTGCTTTGCTTGGCTAATTCAAGACTATTTAAGTAGCAATCGCTTAATAATTTTGGCTCCCCCTTATCGCCCCCACTCCATACGGGCCCGACAGTGTGGATTATATATTTAGCCGCAAGGTTGTACCCTTTGGTAGCTACTGCCCCCCCGGTCGGGCAACCGCCTATGGCGCGGCATTCGCGAGTAACTTCAGCTGCCCCAGCTGCCTTAAAAATAGCCCCACAAACTCCCCCGCCCATACTTAAACTAGTGTTAGCAGCGTTAACCACTGCGCAAACCTCTTGCTCGACTATGTCTCCAACTTTGAATAAAAAAGGCATAACTTAACCCTCAATCAAAGAATCTAAGAGAGATAAGATTTCAACTGTTTTGCGGCCCAATATTTCAGTTATATTGCGCTCTTTAGCAAAATAATCGCCCAGGGCCTCATCTAAAGTGTCGGCCACGATCCTTATGTTAAACCAGGCCACATTTAAAAGCCGACCAGCTAAATAAGCCAAGGCCCCACTCTCCATGTCGCAAACGGCGCAGTTAAAGGTCCGGCCCAATTTAAGCTTGTGGTCTCTACCCTCGACGAAGGCTTCGGAAGTTAGGGTGTCGGCGCTCTTAAAACCCTTTTCAGTCAACTCAGTTAATAAATATTTAACCATTAAATCACGGCTCTCGATGACCATTTTGGCCACCTGCTCGGGATCGGGGCTTTTATAATCAAACCAGCCATATGGACTGACCTTGACCGTTTGGCCGTCCTCACGCCGCCAATCGGAGATGACGGCCCGATTGGAGACGATGACCTCGCCTGCAGCTAGATTGAGCGAAAGCGATCCAGCCGTGCCGCAGCCCACTAAAATAACTGGGCCCGAATTCGAAGCCCTAAGAGGCCATAACTCTCTTGTGGCCGTAAATATGGCGTTGATTCGGCCCGGACCGCTTTCGTAAGCTTGGCAATCGAGCTTAGAAAACGACGTTCGGCCAAGACAATCGCTCACCGAACGATATTCGTTGGGCGTGGGGGTGATAACGACGACTTTTACCATTAACTATCTCCCTAGCCAAATCTATTAGGTTAGTTCTTAAGACCTAAATAAGAGCTTTAAAAATAAAAGCAAGAGTGTTTTTAGATAAATTTTAACTAGAATTTAAAGTCTAATCCAGGCCCCCCTCGCCCAAGGGCTCAAGGGCCAAGACCGAGGGGAGGCTGGGACTAAAATTATCTATTCGAAAATTACCCAAAAAATTATTGGCATATCGACCGACCTCAGCTCTTAAGCCCGAGGGCCCTTTTAAGGCCAGCTGGGTTTCAAGTCCTCCGTCGAGGCCTAAGGCTTGCCTAAGTCCCAAATACGCTCCCAGATCGGCCAGATCAACTAAAGTCATCGCACCCGGGGCTAAGACTAAGAGAAAATCTCCGTCTCTATCTATCCCCAGCATTGCTCTACTAGCCAAAAGGCGACTCTTTCTCACTCTTAACCGGCCTAGGCTATCGAACATCATAAAAGATTGAATGACTGTAGGGTATTGGTTTATGGTTAATTTAGCCTCAGGCGAGGCTTCCAAATCTATGATAGTAGCCTTTTGGCCCTCCGGGCTCGGCTCTTGGACCAAAAAACCCTTCCAACCGCTATGAACCTTAGCCGAGATATCTCGCCCCGAGCGCCTCAATAGCCCCATATAGCTTCGGTTAGGGTAAAATTGCCCGCCGTTAAACACGACCCTGGCCTTACTCAGCCTTCTGGCCCAGCCCTCGATGTTGACCGGGTTCTCGTTCCAAGATGGGGCCTCGCTTTCATGGTAGGGGGAAAGTCTAAAATAATTGGGCGAGGCTTTAACTAAAATGATTTGGTTTGAGCCTAGACGCGGTCCGAATAGGGCCCTAACTTTGGCCATTTTAAGGCCAGCTTCGATTTGCTCAAAAAAAGGCTTTTCTAGCTTAGGTCCTGCAACTAAGGAAGAAATAGCCGCCGATAAACATAATCGCTCTAACTCGCTTTTGTCTAGTTGGCTATCTAATTTTTTATCCTCACCCTCTAAAATCTCTATCACTATCTTCTCAGCCCCAAAGCTACGCCCGTCTTTCACTCTTATTTTGGCGCTCTGGCGGCTAAGCCGGCAATCTAGTTCCAAACTCTGAGCTTGGACCGAAGAGGCGGTAGGAAAAAACATAGCTAGGCGCAAATCTTCCCCGCCCCCTGGGTCGGGAAAATTAATCGAGCGCCACTGAGCCCCAGCGCTCTGGCCCCCAGGCTCGGTCAGCCAACCAGCTAAGTACCAGAGGTTTTCGTCTATTTCTTCGGCCAAGGCTGTCGGCCCTAAGCTTTGCCCAAGCGCCTGGTTAGGGGCCAAACCCATGCTAACGGCGGCCAAGAGCAGGGGCAAAGATAATAATTGGCAAAGAGAAAGCAACATGATATACTAAGACTTTGAAAAAAAAATGTATAGCTACCCCAATAGCTGGCGGTTGTCTGCAACCTATAATAGATTGCGTTTAAACCGTAAGTTATATTTTTTTCTTTACTAAAATTTTTAAGTAAAATTTTTTATAGCTATTAGATTTAATAAAGACTAATTTTAATATAGTTACTTTTTTTCTCGCTTAAGGCTTAATGGGTTGTGTTTTTCTGACCCGTTTGATTTTATCACACTCGGGCTCAGATAAATATACGGCCTTCCGGCTTTGGCTTTATAGTTTTACTAATTTTTATAATTATATTTGTTTGATTTTTTTACTTAGTTTGTTTTCATAATTACCTAATTTTTAAAGTTTTTTTTCTTAAAGTGCTTATCTAATTTTTTTCTTTTCCCGTCAAGGGTCGATGATTTTGGCCCTTTTTCTTTAACCGCGCACTCGCGCCGATTTTTTTTCTCAAAGCGTATAGGAGTGCCCTCGGCGCTCATGCGCAAAATTCTAAAGCCAACGACAAGGAGTCTAAATGCCAGCCCAAGTTATCAAAGGCCTACCAGTGGCCAACACCATCCGCGACGAACTAATTCCTAAAGTTAAAGATCTTAACGCCAAAGGCATCACCCCAAAGCTGGCCGTCGTTTTAGCCGGCGGCAACGAAGCCTCTAGGGTATATGCCCAGTCTAAGGGCAAAGTAGGCGAAAAACTAGGAATCATTGTCGAGGTTAACGAAAGGCCCGATAGCGTCTCTGAAGACGAACTATTAAAGCTAATTGATACCCTCAACGCTGATCCCAAAGTTCACGGAATTTTGGTCGAATTGCCTTTACCCAAGACCATCCGTAAAGAGCTGATCATGAACCGGATCGAACCTAAAAAAGACGTCGACGGTGTTAATCCGGTTAACCGCGGCTATCTCTTAGGTGGGCAAGAGCATCTAGCCTTAGTCCCGGCTACTCCCCTTAGCTGCATTGAGCTAATTCAAAGAAGCGGCGTGACCCTAAAGGGACGCCGGGTGGTCTTACTGGGCCGCGGCGACACCGTAGGCCGGCCACTTAATAGTTTACTAATCAACCGCGACGCCACCGTGACCGTCTGCCATACTAAAACGGTTGACGTGCCCTCTTACACTAAAAATGCTGAAATCATCGTGGCCGCAGCCGGTAGCGCTCATTTTGTTAAGGCTGAGTGGCTCAGCCCTGGTCAAACAGTTATTGATGTTGGTATCAACCAGACGGCCGACGGCATTACCGGCGACGTCGATCCTAAAGCGGCCGAAGTGGTGGCCTCCATCACTCCCGTGCCCGGCGGCGTGGGCTCTTTAACCACCACTATTATTATGATTAACCTCCTAAAGGCCATCGGACTTCAGGGCCTGGCCTAAATTTTACCTTCATTAATTACCCTCCGGCTCGCCCAATAATAGGCGAGCCGGATTGGTTTTTATCGGAAAGGTAATAAAACTCCGTCTTTCAGGCCGGAGATAGAAGGCGCATTGCATTTTTAATCTTGTTTTCAGTCTAGAATTCTTTGATTTTCGATTTACACAAAATCGAAATTGACCCTCCTCCCGTTTGCTTCCCGCGAAATTAATTAATGACTAAGCCCTCCCATAGTTTGAAGTATTTTATAATGTTGATGGCTGAGAAGATAGATTCAAAAAAAATCCCCCTGCTGCTGGGCAAAGAGGTTTTTAAGACTTTAGGCGGATAAAGAACCTAGGGGGGTTCAGGGTCGATTCATCTTACCCAAGACTTAGCCTTAAAATCACCCCGCTTAGCCCCGGATGGGGGCTGCTAAGATGTACCAATAATTTATTTTTACTATTATCAATTCTGATTAGCATCTTAAAAACAATGTGGTCATACCAAAAAAGGTGATAACCTAAGCTTTAAGCCTAATTTGGGTGCTAACTTTTGGTTCTTAAACTAACTCAAATTTGATCACAGCGCAAAAAGTCCCCTTTATCAATCCTTAAATTTGTAACATAGCCAAATTACTAGTTAATTTTTTAGACTATTTTGATTTTAAGAGGTTTTTGCGCTTCGATCAAATTTCATCGGAGCTTTAAATATTTTCACAGCTGGGTAGAGCCGCCCTAAATGCCTAAAGAGGTTTCGGCCCATAAAGCCAGCCGACGAAGAGTCCCCCTTCCAACAGACTTGTTGGCCTTCCGCTTCAGCTCAGTATCAATCCCCTTTTGAGCTAGGCGAGAATGTTAATAACTGCCTAAACCCCTAAATCAAATATTTCTCTTAACCAAAACCCAGGCGCGGCCTCATAAACCTTGCCTTAATTTAGTCAAAGACTTTTAAAGGGAAACCAATGTCATCCATTTTACCTGTCTACGAAATGAACTTAAACGAGTTTCTCATGGTTGCCGCCTCCAGCGCCCACGTGCCCGGTGGTGGTAACGTCAGCGCCGTGGTGGCAGCTTTGGGGGCCTCCATGGGGGCCATGGTGGCGAGCCTCACCAAGGGCAAGAAAGGATACGAACAATATCAAGAGGAAAATGAGGTCATCCTTAAAGCCTTTCTTGAGGGTATAGAAGATCTTAAAGCTATGACCATCGCCGATATCGAAGCTTTCGATTCTTATATGGCCACCTTTAAACTACCCAAGGATACTGAAGAACAAAAGGCCGCTCGCTCTCAAGCCATACAGCAAGCCGGCCAGAAGGCCACCTTAGCCCCCCTAAACGTTTGCCGCAAGTGTCTAGATTTAATAAAACAAGCCGCTAAACTAGCCCCCTTTGGCAACAAAGGGGCCATAAGCGATTGCGGTGTGGCGGCCATTGTCTTAGAAGCGGCTATCAGGGCGGCCATGCTCTCGGTGGACATTAATTTACCGAGCCTTAAAGATCAAAATTTTGTTGAAAAAGTTACGGCCGAACGGGCCAAAATTTTCGTCGAGGCCGAGGAACTTAAAATCTCTATTCTCCACCACATGAGGACTCGCTGGTAGGAAATTTCTTTTTTAGTGTCCGTTCACCAATGTAAACGTTTAAGGGCCCGTTCACAAGAGAGAACGTTGCGGTGTTAAGCCTATTGAAAGGGACGACACATACCAAAACAATGTTGCCCCCTAAAGGAGCTTAGTAATTTTAACATTAATCCAAGTTAAAATATATGGTAGGAGCCCCTAGTTAAGTAGAAACCTCAAAAGAACTAATGTTAAGATCTTAAGGGTAGGCTAAAACTTAAATTACAACTCGAAAGACGCTACCAGGCGTAACGTTGGGAAAAAAGACTTGGTGAACGGTTACCTTTTTTAGAAATAAACTTAAGGCCGTTCTTAAGTTAGATAACTTATTCTTAAAACTAATAAAACTCCGATTTTCGGAGTTTTTTACCTTAATAATTAAAGAGTGTCCGTTCACCAATGTGAACGTTTAAGGGCCCGTTTACAAGAGGGAACGTTGCGGGGCCAAGCCTATTGAAAGGGACGACACATACCAAAACAATGTAACCCCCAATAGGAGCTTAGTAATTTAACATTAAATCCAAGTTAAAATATATGGTTGGAGCAGAGAGCTAAGTAGAAACCTTAAAAGAACTTAATGTTAGCTCTTAAGAGTATGCTAAAACTCAATTACAACTAGAAAGTCGCTACCAGCCGCAACGTGGGGAAAAAAGATTTGGTGAACGGTTACAATAAAGAAAAACCATATTTTGCATTAAACTTTCTAATTAACCTAAACTTTAAGCCTTTTCCTTAAGAGCTGGCCCTTAATCATATGGCCTCAAGGGCCGAAAATTAAGCCCCCTTTGGCCGACCAAGGCCTATGGGCCTTTCAAGCCAAGAATTTTTCTCTAAAAAATCCTTGACTTGAATAAAATTCTATGATTAAATAAAAAATTACGCCAAGGGCCGGAAGGCTTATGCGGCCTTGGCTCTATAGCTTTGTAAGTTCTCGGGCCAAGCTTTTTAGCCTAGCATCTTAAGCGATTTTCAACCAGTTAAAGTTAAAACAGACCCTAGAAGCATTCATCCCCTAGGCTAAAGCTGAACGGATTTCTTCTATTATTTATAAAACTAGATCAAGATAGTTTAGACTAACTAAAGAGAATAAAAGAGAAAAATGAAAAAAAATATTCATCCCTCGTATAAAGAAGTCAATGCTTCCTGCGCTTGTGGCCACCAGTTTCAGACCGGTTCGACCCTTGAGGCCATCAGAGTGGAAATCTGCTCTAGCTGCCATCCCTTCTTTACTGGTAAGCAAAAACTAGTTGACACCGCTGGTAGAGTTGAACGCTTTCAGCGTAAATACGCCAACTCTCCTAAAGTCGCCCCTAAAAAGAAAAAATAAACCACTTCTGCTCTTTCTTTCTCAACCTTCTTTTTTGGGCTCTATTTACGGCCGATTCGAGGGCTTTATTCGGAGGAGGGAGGATTTCAAATATTTAAATTTTTTTTGTTCGGGCGTTTTTAGCTTAACGCCGACGAACTGGTTAATTTTATGCCCTTCGATTTAAGCGATCTCGAACGCCGTTATTCCGAACTTGAGCTAGAACTGAGGAATCCGGAATTAATAAAAAATCAAAGGCTTTACTCGGCTTCGGCCCGTAAATTATCGGAACTGAGCCGGGTCTTGGCCGTGTGGAACAATTATAAAAAAACCTCTCAAGATTTTGAAGGGGCTAAGAGCCTATTAGACGATCAAAATTTACAGATTCGCCAAATGGCTCAAAGCGAGATTGAA
>JAITQT010000352.1 GCA_031288745.1 Deltaproteobacteria bacterium | reverse complement strand
TGGAGCAGAGAGCTAAGTAGAAACGTTAAAAGAACTAATGTTAAGAACTTAAGGGTATGCTAAAACTTAATTACAACTCGAAAGTCGCTACCAGCCGCAACGTGGGGAAAAAAAGACTTTGTGAACTGTTACTAATTTTTTAACCTCGGCTTTTTTGTATTTTTACGTTGCTTTTCCTTGGACAATTTTTATTTTAATTATCTTAATATTTTATATAATATAACAATCTGGAGCTTATAATGAATAAGACCTTGGAAGGCCTTAAAAAATTTAACCACCATGACCCTTTCCCGGTCAATGCTCTAGGACCGCAAGAATCGTGGAGAATGTTCTCCATAATGAGCGAGTTCGTCAGAGCCTTTACGGTCATGAGCGAAGTGGGGCCTTGTGTCTCCTTTTTTGGCTCGGCTAGGGCCAAACCAGACGATCCGGCCTATATTACCGCCCATAAAACCGCCTCTCTACTGGCCGAAAACGGCTTCGGGGTCATTTCTGGAGGAGGCGGTGGGGTAATGGAGGCGGCCAACAAAGGCGCAGCCGAGAGCGGGGGGCTATCGGTGGGCCTCAACATAGAATTACCCAGCGAGCAAGCGCCCAACCCCTACGCCAACGTGCGGCTTAACTTTCACTATTTTTTTATTCGCAAAGTTATTTTCGTTAAATATAGTCAAGCCTACGTCATCTTCCCAGGCGGCTTTGGCACTCTAGACGAACTCTTCGAGGCCCTCACTCTTCTTCAAACCAAGCGCGTCCGCGCCTTTCCAGCTTTTCTAGTCGGTCGCTCTTATTGGCAAGGTCTCATAGATTGGATAAACGACAGGATGTTAACTAGCGGCTATCTTAGCAAAGAAGAACTGGAGTATTTTTCTGTGGTTGACGAGCCCGAAGAAGCCGTCAAACTCATAAAAAAGCTCTTGGTGCTCTAAAGCGAGGCCACTATTGGGGCCCGTCTTTTTTAGCTTGCTCGGTTTGACACCAACCTCGTTTGAGGAAAAAAATGAAATTTTCCGCTCTAACGCTAATATTATCTCTAGCCTTATTACTACAAGGCTGCGTAGTTGCCGGGCCTCGCCCCGTAGGAGAGCCGAGAAAAACCTCGCCCGAGGTTAAAGTCACCCCTCCTCTTACTTCTGCGCCTCAACCTTGGGGCCCTTTGGCCGGAAGGCTTGCCGCCTCTGGCTTAGATCGCCAAAAACTACTCCTATTTTTTTCCTCCCCAGAGCTTACCTTTAACCCAGCGCCCATGACAGCTAAGCTTAAAGAACTCTTCGGCATCTATTTTCGCTCCGATTTAACTAAGAGTGTCCAGGAAAAACTCTTCCAGCTAGGCTTCGATCTAACTATCGACGGCCGCTTAGGCTCGGGGACCAAAAAAGTTATTGAGACCTTTCAAACTAAGCACGGTCTAAGCCCCGACGGTAGGGTGACTGACTCACTTGATAAAAGATTAACTTTACTTGTGGCCACCAGCGCTACTAGATCCTTAGCCGACTACAAACACCCCTCCGCCGTCCGCCCCTCGCGGGTCTCCACCTACTCCCAGTTTACCAACCCCTCAGCCCTTAAGGTCATCTCAGAGCATTATCGCCAGGATAAAAGCCTATTTGAGGCCATGGAACGCCGCCACGGCGTGCCAGGCCCGCTAGTAGCCTCCATTATGTGGATAGAGACAGGCTATGGGAAGAACTTTGGTCAAAAAAAGGCCGCCTTTTCCCTGGCCTCTATGGCCGCTAGTGCCGATTACTCTCTTATCGCCGAACATCTAAAGGATATCGACGTTGACGAGCAAACTAGGAGTTATTTAGTTCAAACCGCTCAAAAGCGCGGCTCTTGGGCCCAAGAAGAACTTAAGGCCTTACTTAATTACGCCTGGAAAAACAGACTCGACCCGGCTTCTTTTCCCGGCTCTATTTACGGGGCCATTGGCTACGGTCAATTTATGCCTTCTAATATTGATAAATTTGCTGAAGACGGCGATGAAGACGGCCAAATAGATCTATTCAACAAAGCCGACGCCATTTTCAGTATCGGCCGGTATTTAAAAGAAAACGGCTGGCGAGGGGACATGAAAGACGAAAACCAACGCCGCCAAGTCATAATGCGCTACAATCGTAGTGGAACTTACGTTAACACCGTTTTATACGTGGCCAGACATATATCAGGCTAAACTCGTGCGCCTAGGCGGCCACCGCCCCGGCGTCTCTATATCGGCACTCCGGCTCAGCCGGGGTTGTTAGGGGTGGGGAGCTATGATTTTAAACGCCTTACACGAAACCCTATCTAGAGATGAATTGGAGAAAATCCAATTTATCCGTCTCAAAACTAATTTAGAGATTATTAGTCAGCACTCTCCTTTTTATTCTAAAACATTTAAACAAGCCGGATTTAACCCTGATAGTTTTAAAAGCTTAGACGATCTGGAGCGTTTGCCGCTAATATCTAAAGAAGATATTTTAGACTACTTACCTTTAGGCCTAGGGGCCTATGGAGTAGAAAATATTTCTTGCTTTCAGGCCTCTTCCGGCACAAGCGGCAAGATGAGCGTAGTCGGCTACACTCCTTCGGATCTGGAACTGTGGAACTTTTTAGTAGCCCGCTCTTTAAACGCCGCCGGGGTTGGCCCAGGCGATGTGGTTAACGTGGCCTTTAACTACGGCTTGATGACTGGGGGCCTAGGCTTTCATCACGGGGCTCAGCTGTTGGGGGCGGCGGTGCTGCCTTCCTCGACCGGCTTTAGTCACCGTCAAGTGCGCCTGATGCGCGATTTAAAAGTAGCCGCCCTTTGCTGCACCCCAAGCTTTGCCCTCTATTTAGGAGAAATCGCCAAAGAGCAAGGCTTTGATTTTCGGGAAAAAGACGAGTTTCCTCTGAGGGTAGGAATCTTAGGTGCCGAGGTCTGGAGTGAGAGCTTAAGGGTTAGAATTGAAAATAGCTTAGGCATCGTGGCCCTAAACGTATATGGCCTGTCGGAAGTTTTAGGCCCGGGCGTCTCCATGGAATGCCTTGAAGGCCGCCATGGGCTTCATATCTTTGAAGACCACTTTATCCCGGAAATTATCAACCCTGAAAGCGGGAGGCCTCTAAGCCTAGGCCAAGAAGGGGAGCTGGTCATAACCACTTTAACTAAAGAGGCCGTACCACTAATTAGGTATCGCACCGGAGATATTACCTCTCTCTTTGACCAGCCCTGCCCATGCGGCCGAACGTATAGGAGGATGACTAGGGTCATGGGCCGCGCAGACGATCTGATCATGGTTAGAGGGCTTAAAATTTTCCCCTCTCAAATTGAAGAACAAGTGCTCTCCACCTTTGGCTTAAGCCCCTATTACCACATTTTAGTTGACCGTCGGGAGTGCCTAGACACCTTGGAAATCCAAATCGAGGCCTTAGATGATTTGCCTTTTCCCATAGCCGATCAGCTCTCTAACGAAGTGCAAGATAAAATTAAAAACTACCTAGGTCTCATGGTTAAGGTGGTGCTAGTGCCGCCCAAAACTTTACCTAGGGCCAAGGATAAAAATCAAAAGGTCTTTGACCGACGGCAAGGCAAGATTTAAACCTCAAATATGGCTAATCGGGTAGGAGGCGGGTTTGCCCCGCCGTCCTCCCACACCACCTAGGCGGGCCGTTCGGCACCGGGCGATTCGGTAGTCCAATATTAAGCATGACGTTACCTGTTAAGCCAAGATGCGTTCTAATAGGTTATTCGACATCATACCTTTCTCGTTGTCCTCGCCTATTGCTACTAAGGTTTCCACACTTAGCCCTTCCTGATTCCTCTTAGTTTCCAACCTACCCGCCTCGAGATAGCCCGCCTCATCTGCGGTTTTCTGCTCTATGCACATGATTGCCCTTTCACATATTAGTGAACAACTACCGCTCATCCCTTCCCGAAGTTCGTCCCTTCGGTACTATAGCTTTTCTGCTAACTTATCACGCCACAAAGGCCCGTTACCGAACCTTTGGCCAAGTTAATAGCCACGTGAGATCTAACCCTGGTTAAAGCGCTAACTTTCCCCTCACCTACCCGCCGTATTTTCATCCATGAGTTCAGGCAGTATTGCACTTCGCTTTATTTGGTAAGCTAATCCGCTCATCTCTACCTGTTGCGATTTCTATTCGTCGGGCCAAGGGTTTGCCTTCGGCTCTTTCGGATGGGCCTCACGGCTAACACCCTAGCCTTCGGCTACAGTTTACTACCAAGTCTGGAGCGAACGTTATATCGCTCGAGTTAGCTCCCCTACCGAGCACACCAAAGGGGCCCCTCAAGGAAACCACGGGGCTCCATTGAAAAATTTGATTAATTGAGGTTTAAACCTCCTTCTCATCCTCTAGTTTTCCTTGTCGATAAAGGCAGGTTAGTCGCCTTAAATAAGGTTTTTAGCGCATAAAACGCATCAATATATTGCTTGTGCTGGAAGAAATTCTCCAAACATAGACGGTTAAATGTGACCAATTAATGACGGAAAACTTGTCCACTGTCTAAACGATATTTAAGTTATTTTTTCCCCTAAAAGTAAATCTTATAGGCCCCGAGCAAGATTGTGGGTCCATAAGGTAATTTTATTTTTTTTGATCACGGGTGGTATACTTTTTCGTGGTAAAACTGAACCAGGATGGTCTCCTTTTTACTGGTAATATCAAGCTGGACAATATTTTCCGACTTTTTTTGGGAATAGTCTTTATTGGATCGGTTTTCCGTCTTTTTTTGACAAAGTCAACTACCACCAGCTAAAGCTGGTGGCTTGAAATTGCGACTAAAGTCGCTTTTGAGCGGCTAAAGCCGCTTGAGAAGAACTTCATCAAATTCCGCCGACTAATGTCGGCGATCTAGAATACTTTATTTGAGCGAAGCGCAAAAACCTCTTAAAATCAAAATAGTCAAAAAAAATTAACTAGTAATAAGGCTCTGTTACAAATTTAAGGACTCATATAAGGTGACTTTTTGCGCTTCGATCAAAGAAAAATATATGGTTGGAGCAGAGAGCTAAGTAGAAACGTTAAAAGAACTAATGTTACGAATTTAAGGGTATGCTAAAACTTAATTACCACTCGAAAGTCGCTACCAGCCGCAACTTGGGGAAAAAAAGACTTGGTGAACGGTTACCAAATAAGTACCCGTTCACAAGGCCTCGTCAAGACCTTGTTTTCCACTTCCCACTCGACTAAAGATAAGGCCTAAATTGTGGATTAATTTTAGTCAAAAGCTTTGGGTCACCTCATCACCTAGCCCGTAAGGGTTCACCTGATTTAGACGACTAAGGTTTAAGAGTAGCTTTATTCGGCGATGGTTGTTTAACCTTTCGTAGTTACAATGGAAGCTAAACTAAGAAGCGCACTCCATGTGGTAGGGAAGCATTTTGCTGCTCGTAGACTGTTTTCCAATTTCTGATAGTCACGCTTAAAGGCTTTAGGAGTCTATTGCCTTTAAGCCTATAAATAAGTTAAGATTTAAAGATATGGGCTAAAATAGTAATCTCCATCAGGCCCAATAGAGGAGATATCAATGTTAGAATTACCGAGCGCTGGCCAGACGTTTTCCAAAATTAGAAAGAATAATTTCCTTTATGTGGATAAAACCAAGTTCCTTTATCCAATTATAAAAAAAGAAGGCTGCTTTTTCCTCTCTCGACCTCGCCGGTTCGGAAAATCAATGCTGCTTGATACCCTTAGAGAACTTTTAAAGGGGAAACGCGATCTTTTTAAAGGTCTTTGGATCGACCAATCCGATTACGACTTCAAACC
>JAITQT010000309.1 GCA_031288745.1 Deltaproteobacteria bacterium | reverse complement strand
TCATCCGCCCTGTGCTTAAGCCATGGGCTGGGGGTGATAGGCTCTCGAAAGGGCCGGTGGCGGCCGCCGAGCCAAACTACAAAGTCAGAAGTGTTAACCTCTACTATTAAGGCTAGATCAGAGTAGACGGCCGCTTGGCGGCAATCTATTTGGCAGCCGTCAATTTTAACGGTAAATTCGTCGTTTAATTCTGGGGCTAGTTCGGCCGCTAATTCCTCCAAGGCCTCAGCCACGTGGCTTCTTCGGCCCAGGCAAGGTCCCCAAAAAGAGCACAAACCAAGGTTTGTTTGACCATTAGCTGGCCTTAAGCCAGAGCGGGCCAAGGCCTTTAAAGGGAGCGTAGCCTCTTCTTTTTTAAGACCAATGAGTCTTATACCATTATCAGGGCTTAGAAATTCAATGAGTTCGGCCCCGTTATCTTCGGCTAGTTCAGAGATTAAATACAACCCATCGGCCGTTAGCCAGCCATTGCCGTTAATAGTCAATTCAAAAGCTTTTAGAGGAGCTAAATCGGGAAAAAAGCGGCTCAGTTTTGAAAATAAGATCCCGTCAAAGTCGGTTACCCACGGGTTAAGGTCGCTATTAGCGGCCTTTTCCATGTGAAGTCTTAATATTTTTTCTGGGGTCTGTTTTTGGTCATCGGTTAAGGGCATAAAAATTAGCCAAGGCCCGCTCCCTTAATGGGCCTCGGGCTTTAAGGTTAGATTAGGCGCTAGGGCCTTAAAGTTGGAGTTTTTAGAAAAAGCTAAAGAAAGCCTTTGGTAGTATTTTAGGTTAACATTATCGCATATTGGCGGGGGCGTCAATAGCGGCCCTCTCAGCCTCTTAGCTATGGCCGATTAGCCATTAATTTATCATTTTTTTAGGTTCGTTCCCAAATGTGAACGTTGCGGGGCCAAACCTATTGAAAGGGGCGACAGGTACCGCAACAATGGCGCCCCCTCTTAGGAGGTTAGTAATTTTAACATTAATCAAAGTTAAAATATATGGTTGAAGCACTGAGCTAAGTAGAAACTTCAAAAGAACTAATGTTTAAGATCTTAAGGCGTAGGCTAAAACTTAAATTACAACTCCAAAGTCGCTACCAGCCTCAACGTGGGAAAAAAAACTTGGTGAACGGTTACATTTTTTTGAACTTGTTGCTAGTATCAATCTAGCCCCCTTCTCACCAATGTATACAACTTAAGAAATTTTAAACCAGAAGACTTTAGTTAAATCCTTCCAGTTCATTTTTAGTTATACTTTTATTTATAGACTAAGGCATCCTATTAGTATTATATTACAACATATTGCCTAATTAATTGAAGATAGTCAGCGACAATGGGGTTTTCTCTAGAGCTACTTTATTTACGGGAGACTAGTTGTTTGCCCAAGTTGTGGACATGGCCCTTCTCACCCTTGTTTTTCGCCTTGATTTTGCTAAGATGGTTTAAAACGCCTTTGGCTGATAATTACGGTTTTTTTTTATAACGGCTTTGGAGACCATCTTTTTAGTTCTTTTAAAGATAGCTCATAAGGCCTCAGCCTTATTAAGCCTATAGGGAAGGGCGCTTTTCTAGAAACTAAAAAAATCTCTAAAGGTATCTTTCACGCTTAGGCTCATTTTTCACAAGTCCTTTAGATTTTTAGCCAGGCTTTTGAAAGAGCTGGCGGGGCCCTCGTTTAATCAAAAAAATAATGTAATCGAGGTGCGATGCAATTTTTTTTCTAAATAGTTATAAAACAATATAAAGTATTTACTTTAAGGTAATTTTGATTGGCATGAATAGTTATAAGATAGAGCCTAGTAAAATCGAAGCCATGAGTTTTGAGATTATTGAGCGGGAAGCTGGCCCTCACGGTTGGACCCCTTTTCAGTGGAGCGTGGTTAGGCGGTTAGTCCATGCTTCGGCTGATTTTGATTACGTAAGAGATCTCTTTATTAGTCCAGGGGCCGTGGAAGCGGGAGTGGCGGCCCTAAAAGAAGGGGCTAGGATAATAACTGACACTAACATGTGTGCCACGGGCATTAATATTAGTCGTAAAGGTTTGCTAAGTAATAAAGTTGAGTGTCTAATAGAGCGCGAGGAAGTAAAAAAAGCTGCGGCTGAAAGCTCTTTAACTAGGGCAATGGGTGCGGTCGATATCGCGCTTATAGAGACAAAATCTTTTGGGCCCGGGACCATTTGGGTCTTTGGTAACGCCCCCACGGCCCTCTTTAGGCTCTTAGAAAGGTTATCAGCCGATCCTCTTTTAAATCGTCCTCGACTAGTGGTGGGCCTCCCGGTGGGTTTTGTTAATGCTTTGGAATCTAAAATGGCCCTTAAACAATCAAATCTATCTTATTTTATTACTAACCTAAGCCGTAAGGGAGGCTCTAACGTGGCGGCGGCCGCTGTAAACGCTCTAGCCGCCTTGGCCGTAGAGGGCCAGGGGGCATGAGCCAGACCCTTAGGCCTAATTTAGCCCGCTGTCCGGCTATGATGATCTCGGCCCCAAGTTCAGGGCAAGGGAAGACCACCGTGACCGCAGCCTTAGCTCGCCTTCATCGTCTTAGGGGTAGTAAGGTAAGAGTGTTTAAATGCGGCCCGGATTTTTTAGACCCTACTATTTTGGCCGCCGCTAGCGGAAGCGCGGTTTATCAGTTGGATTTATGGTTAGTTGGAGAAAAAGGTTGTCGTTATCTTTTGCGCAAGGCTGCGCAAGAGGCCGATTTAATACTAGTCGAAGGGGTAATGGGCTTATTTGACGGCTCTCCTTCGGCGGCCGATTTAGCCGAAAAATTTTCCCTCAACGTCTTATTAGTCATAGACGCCCGCTCCATGGCCCAGAGCTTCGGAGCGGTGGCCTTGGGGCTTAAAATTTATCGACCCTCTCTTAAAGTGGGGGCGGTCTTAGCTAACCGGGTGGCTGGGGATAATCACGCCAGGCTAGTTAAAGACTCCTTACCACCAGGCCTTGATTGGTACGGGGCTTTAAGAAGAGGAGAAGATATAGAGCTACCTAGCCGCCATTTGGGATTAGTGGCCGCGTCAGAACTTAAAGATATTGAGAGTAGGATCAATTTAGCGGCCTTAGAGCTTGATAGCCAAAGGGTGGCCGCTACGCCCCCTGAAGTTTTTTTTGAAACCGACGATGATGATATTGAGCCAGCCACTTTAAAGGCCCTTACTGGGCTAAAGGTGGCCGTAGCTTATGACCAGGCTTTTAGTTTTATATATCAAGCTAACTTAGATCTTTTAAAGGCCATGGGCGCTCAAATTATCTTTTTTTCGCCCTTAGCCGGGCATAGGCTGCCAAGTTGTCAGGCTCTTTATCTCCCCGGCGGCTACCCTGAGCTTCATTTAGAGGAGCTTTCGGCTAACCGCGCTCTTATGGAAGATATTAAAAACCATCACTGCTTAAATCTTCCAATTTTGGCTGAGTGCGGCGGGCTCCTTTATTTACTAGAGACTCTTTCATACGGCCCAAGGATAGAAAAAATGGTTGGGTTACTTCCGGGCCGGGCCGTGCTTACCTCGGCCCTCAAAGGCTTGGGCCTTATGAGCGCTCAATTACCCGAGGGCCTTTTAAGAGGGCACTCTTTTCATCATTCCTCCGCAGTCATAGATTTAGAGCCATTGGGCTGGGCCGTCAGGCAAGATGGCGCAAGTGATAGAAGAGAGGCCATTTATCGCCTTAAACGTTTAACTGCGAGCTACGTTCACTTTTACTGGCCCTCAAATCCTATGGCTGTGGCTGCCCTTTTTTCTGGTTTGGCCTAAAGCTTTGTTTAATTAGCGCTCGACCCTCTTGCGGCCGTAGGCCAAAAGTTGTAAATTAATTTGGCTTAAATATTAAATTGTTAACCTGCCTAAAGAGCTAAGGGCAACCAAAAGGAAGCTATCCAAGATATTTTTGATTTTCTAGCCAAAAAACTCGAACTCGATGAAGATTCTAGCTCGGCCCATTAAACCACCCAAACGATGCTGCGGTCGTTGATTCTACGCTTAAGGCCTTAATAGCTTACCTCAAAGAGGGAGGCCTTCCCAAAAGTTTTAGTAGCGGCTATCTAACCAAGTTCCACTTAACCCAGGCTAAGATTCCAAAAAACCTACGTTTTAGGCTCTGTCTCTGGTCGGTATCTCTCCTTCGGATTATGACTTAGAGGGCTAGTTCAGGCCTTAGGGAAAATATAGGAGAAGTTTTAGGACCTTTAAGGTTAGCTAAGTGGCCGCCTTCGGCTAGTTTCATCTCAAAATGCTTTATGTCTTGATTATCACCAACACCAAAATAGCCTCCGCCTAGGAGAGGCGACGGCTACGAGTGGTCTTCTAGCGTCTTTTCAGATTAAAGAGAAGAACGCCATTTTACCTTGGCTAAACCCAGGGGTCTGCTGTTAGGAAAGAAGATGAGTTCTAAGGCCAAGAAAAACTCGGCAAATGGTTCTATAAAAATAGCCTTACTTCATATGGAAATTGAAAAAGGTCATCCAGAAAAGAACATGAAGACTTTATTGGCCTTAGCCCGGCGGGCCGGGAGCTTAGGGGCCAAGATTGTCTGCGCCCCTGAGCTGTGCCTTTCCGGCTATAGCTTTGATAATTATAAAGAGGCCTATAAAAACGCTCAAGCTGAGGGCAACTGGGCCTTTAAGTCCCTATCTAGTTTAGCTAAAGAAATCGATGCCTTTGTTACCGCTGGGATCCTAGAAAGACACGGAACCTACGCCATCGTTTATAATAGTGCCTTTGCCTTTGGGCCTAACGGTAAGTTAGTGTGCCGCTATCGTAAAATAAATAGCGAGCCTCATTGGGCGGCACCAGGAGCGCCTAGTCAGCAAAATGTCTTTCAGACCCCGTGGGGCGGTGTGGGTCTTTTGATTTGCTCAGACTCCTATCACGCTTTATTAGCTAGAACCACCACTGTTAAAGGAGCTTGCCTAATAGTCTTACCCTCTAATTGGCCTAATTCTAAAGACGATTTTCCTAATATTTTATGGCGTCAAAGGGCGAGAGAAAACGGAGTGTGGTTGGCGGCCGTTAACCGATGCGGCCGTGAACCAGAAATAGATTTTTCCAACTCCAAAAGTTCTCTAATCGACTTTCATGGTAATTTGGCTACTGCCTTAAAAGAGAGCGACCAAAACCTTAGTTTATTTGAAATCCCCTTAAATAGCCAGGGCTTTATTCCCAATCAGCGCGAGAAAAAGCTAGAAAGCCGCGTCCTTAAGCACTTTCACCCCCTCTACGCTAATTTTAATTCTGTTAAGGACGTAACGAGCTTACTCGATTTGCCTAAACCAGGGCCGGTTGAGGTCAAGGCCGTGGTCTCGGGCCAAGACGATCCCCTGGCTTTTTTGTGGCCAAAGGTGAAAAAATTTAAGTCCAATACTATAGTTCTCTTGCCACGCTTTCATTATAATAAAAAAGAACTCTCTAAGTTTTTAGCCAAAGCCCTCTTGCTCAATATACATGTCTTTGGCTGCGACGGAGATAGCGACTCCCACTACAATTACTTTTTGCAAATAAGTAACCAGGGGAAGCCTAAAAATATCAAGCCTAATTTCAAACCATGGTTCATTGGAGACTGCGGGCCGGTTAGGGTAATTTTTGGGCCTTTAGAAATTTTAGATCATCCCGAAGCGGCCGTGGTAGCGGCCAAAAGCGGAGTTGATTTGGCCTTGTGCCCGGCTAGTGAGCTTTCAGACGACGATTTAGATCTGGTCGCTTTAAGACCTATAGAGCAATTAGCGGTCTGCTCCTGCGGCCTCAACGCTGGGGCCTTTTATGGCATCCCCCGCTCTGAAGGCCTTGGCCCGGGAGCTAAGGTTAAAGCGGGAGAGATCCTATCTTTTTCTTTTAACTCTATCCAAACCCGGGAAAAGCGTTTTCAGGAGCGGATAGATTATGAGGCCCTCTTTTCTAAGCCAGTAGATAAATCTGCTTGGAGCTATGATAATTTTTAAGTACTTTCTTTTAACTAAATAAATTTGTAAAATATTAGATTTATAAATTAAATTTAAGATTATAATTTTAGTAACCGTTCACCAAATCTTTTTTTCCCCACGTTGCGGCTGGTAGCGACTTTTGAGTTGTAATTAAGTTTTAGCATACCCTTGATCGAAGCGCAAAAACCTAATTAAAAGAAAAATAGTCTAAAAAATTAACTAGTAATAAGGCTATGTTGCAAGTTTAAGGATTGATAAAGGGGACTTTTTGCGCTGCGATCACCCTTAAGTTCTTAACATTAGTTCTTTTTACGTTTCTACTTAGCTCTCTGCTCCAACCATATATTTTATCTTTGATTAATGTTAAAATTACTAAGCTCCTATAGGGGGCTACATTGCTGCGGTAAGTGTTGTCCCTTTCAATAGGCTTGGCACCGCAGCGTTCTCTCTTGTAACGGGCCCTTAAACGTTCACATTTGTGAACGGACCCGGAAAGAATTAAAGTGATGGTAACCGTTCATCAAGTCTTTTTTTCCCACGTTGCGGCTGGTAGCGACTTTCGAGTTGTAATTAAGTTTTAGCATACCCTTAAGATTTTAACATTAGTTCTTTTGATGTTTCTACTAAGTTCTCTGCTCCAACTATATATTTTAACTTATATTTTAATGTTATAATTCCTAAGCTCCTAATAGGGGGCTGCATTGTTGCGGTATGTGTCGTCCCTTTCAATAGGCTTGGCACCACAACGTTCACATTTTGAACGAACACAAGTACAGACTATTATTACTTAATCTTCGTTAGGATCGTCATCGGCGATTTCGATGCTCTCTTCGTTTTCTTCGCTAGGCAGCGGCTCGTGATCTTTTAGGTTCAAATGACTAATGCGGCCGTCAGCGATTTCTCGTAGGGCCAAAACGACTTCTTTATTTTTCCTGGGGCTAAGAGCTCTAGCGCCTTTCCTTAATTGTCTAGCCCGCTCAGCGGCCAAGTGAACTAAAACGAAACGGTTTTCAACTTTTTCCAAGCAATCTTCAACGGTGACTCTGGCCATTGTAACTCCTTAAAATTAAAAAAAAAGAATAGGCCCTAGGCCTAAAAATTAACTTTCAAACGAGGCGCACGCCTAGGCCCCAAAAATTAAGCCTTAAAAAAAGCTTCATCTAGCGCAGCCTAAAAAAGAAAACTTGGCCCGAAAAAACTTATTTTTCGGGCCAATTGTTTTAGACGACCGAGACAGTCATTTTCCCAACCGCCGCTCCTGGTAGCGGGGCTTAACCTGACCGTCGAGCGATCATCGGTTTATTAGCGTCCGTTGACAGAGTCTTTAAGAGTTTTAGAACACTTAAATTTTACGGATTTTGAAGCCGGAATTTTCAAGGGTTCCTTGGTTTTGGGGTTGAAGCCGGTTCTTGCAGCTCTAGTTATCAAGGTGAACGAGCCTAAACCGGCTAAATTGATACTGCCGCTGTCCTTGATTTCCTCGATCATTGTGGCTAAAAGGCTATTGAGCGCTTTGGTGGCCTGAGCCTGGGTAAGATCGGTGTCCTCAGCTATTTTGGCCACCAGTTCGGCTTTGGTCATAGTAATTTTCCTTTCGTCGGATATTATAAATTTAGCCTCGAGCGGTTCCAAATAAGATCCGCGCTATCGCGAGACCTGAAACTAGAGGCAATTGCCAGGTCAAAAAATTAGCCGGGCAGGAGCCCGCCAAAAAATTTCTTAAATTAAGTTTTAAGTGTCCGTTCACAAATGTGAACGTTTAAGGGCCCGTTCACAAGAGAGAACGCTGCGGTGCCAAGCCTATTGAAAGGGACGACACATCCCGCAGCAATGTAGCCCCCTATAGGAGCTTAG
>JAITQT010000274.1 GCA_031288745.1 Deltaproteobacteria bacterium | reverse complement strand
AGCTAAAATACTAGCACTCAATAGCATTAAAAGTAAAGATTATGGATGCAAATTTTATACCAACTCATTTTATTTACTGATTTTCAGAGTGGTGGGTTAAATTCAGACGGGAAATAAGGGTAAACGCTTACCTCAATTTAGACGACTAATATTTAAGAGTAGCTTTATTTGGCCATAGTTGATTAAGCTTTCATAGTCGTGATGGTAGCTAAGCTAAGAGACGCGCTCCAAGTCGTAGGGAATATTTCGTAACCCCCTTTAGGCTTTTTTCTCAAAGCTGATAGTTGCGCTTGGCTTTAGGCGAGTATTGCCTTTAAGCCTATAAATAAGTTAAGATTTAAAGATATGGGCAAAGAGCCATCTTTATCAAGCCCAATAGAGTAGATATCAATGTTAAAATTACCGAGCGCTGGCCAGACGTTTTCCAAAATTAGAAAGAATAATTTCCTTTATGTGGATAAAGCCAAGTACCTTTATCCAATCTTAAAAAATGAAGGCTGCTATTTCCTCTCTCGACCCCGCCGGTTCGGAAAATCAATGCGGCTTGGTACCCTTAGAGAACTTTTAAAGGCCAAAGGCGATCTTTTTAAAGGTCTTTTGATCGACCAATCCGATTACGGCTTCAAACCCTACCCTGTGATAACGCTGTCTATGGCCGGTCTTGAAAAAGGGGAAAAAGACCTTAAGAAGGGCTGATGAACGGTTACCTCTCCTTTAGAGCAGAGCGGGAACGCTTACTAAATAACTACACTAAAATAGATAAATTTTAGACTTGTTAAGTTAATATTAGTACCTTTAACTTGATAATTTAATAATAAATAATCTAAAAAGAAGTAGCTATTAGTAAAAATCACTTTATTAAGTTAATTTTAACTAACTATTAGCCGCTAAATTTAATACAATAATGATCACAACCAACTGCCCCAAGTGCCTGAACCAACTCTCTCTTCCAGCCCCTCCGATTCCTGGCGTTTTGTATCTTTGTCCTCTTTGCCAAGAGAGGTTTTATCCGAAAATCCAAGCTTTAGATTTTTTAGACCCTATCGTCGAGCCCCCCTCGAGGCCCAGCGGCGGCCCTTCTAAGAGGGTTAAGCCTGGGCGGGGTAGGCCATTTGGTTCTGGCGATGAACTCATAAAAATTCTTTCACCAGATGGGGCGGCTCCTACCGATGACCAAGGTTCTATTGCCGAAGGCCTTTTAACCCATAAAGTTAAAACAAGCCGCGGTTGGTTTTTAAAGATTTTTTTAACCACTTTTGCGGCTTGCGTTATGGTCGTTTTTTTTCTTATCTTTAACTATTCCGTTCCCCCTACGCCTCCCGCTCCAGCCTCACCTCCTAGGCGTTTGGTCGCTACCTCTTCCTCTTACGCCGATGTTCGGCTAAGTTCGGATCTGGGGCATCTTAAGCGCTTTTATAAGCGAAATAAAGCGGTCAACCGTCTAGTAGATCACTCGGGGCCAGAGCTAAGGGTCTACGGCCATTTTAGTCAGACCCTCTGGGCGGATATGTGCGAAAAACCTTCGGCCATAAGGCTTATCACTAATGATAGTTCTGCCCAACTATCAATGCTGGCTCTCTGTAGGCCTTTAGAGCCCATCCCAGCCTACATCTTTTTAAAGTGGCTAGGCGATGAAGTCGAAGTTATTGCCTTGGCCGGCGATACGGCTAAGAGCTTAACTATCGCTTTAAATAATTCGTCAACCCCTTCTGGCCAGAACCTATCAGCCATTAAAAGGTTTGAATAATAGTTGATCGAAGAGCAAAAAGTCCCCTTTATCAGTCCTAAAAATTATAACATACTAATTTTACTAGTTAATTTTTTTTGGCTCTACTGCTTTTTAGAGGTTTTTGCGCTTCGATCAAATTAATAAAAAGGTAAAACCTAACCAATATTATTTACGCTATCCCAATCTGGAAGTGGAAGCGGCTATGACCAAGGCTATGGCCTTACTTATCCTTTTGAGAAGACAATACTAAAGAGGCGTCAAGCCAAGGCGGCTTTAAATTTTCTAACTCAAGGTAACGCGCTGGAATTCCAAAAGGTAATGGAGAGCATATTGACCGACATAAATTATCATTTGAACTTACTTTATGAAGCCTACTATCAAACGATTTTCAATTTGTTTTGGATCTTAGCGGCCAAGCTTACGATTCGGAAGGCCCGGTCGGCGACGGTAGATACGATTTACATTTTATATCTTCGGCCGGAGACGATGACGTAGTCGAGATAAAATATGTTAAAGCCTCTGATGATGAAAATAAGGCCAAGAATTATCAAGCGAATAAGCCTAGTAAGGTAAATTTAAAACAAATTGCGCGAGAACTAGCGATTCAAAACCAAGATGGCTCAAGCGGCTGGGGAGGCTATGGCTTAGATAGAATTAAAAAAATACGTAGATAAATTTCAGGGAGGCCAAAATAAAATCTATAAGGTCGCTCTAATATTCGGCGGGCGAACCCAGGTGGCCATCCTTATTGAGCAAGATAAAAATTGGAGTATGGCTCTCTAGGCTAATTTCTAAATTTCGTGTGCGCTGTGGAAAGGCGCATTTACCTAGGAAGCTGAAATGCTCCCCCGGCAACTCTACTGTTCCGGCCGGTAACAACCCTGGAGGCCATGGAGGTAACAATATGGTCCGAGCCCTTGGTGTAAAGTCCCGTTTTAGCGGGGCCGTGAGCGACGCGGGTCGAAACGAGTAGTGAATGCTGAGCAGGCCTCGAAATGTTAGTCGGAGAAGCCGATCCACCGCGAAATTG
>JAITQT010000244.1 GCA_031288745.1 Deltaproteobacteria bacterium | reverse complement strand
GATCGCAGCGCAAAAAGTCCCCTTTATCCACCCTTAAATTTGTAACATAGCCATATTACTAGTTAATTTTTTAGACTATTTTGATTTTAAGAGGTTTTTGCGCTTCGATCACTTAAGAGCTACGTCTCCTGTAAGTATTTTTTTTCGATACTTAGTTATCCACACTATGTGGTGATGATTTAAAAATACACTATGTGAGCCATGAACGTATTCAGCTTTTTTTTCCTTACTTCCATTTGAGTGATGTAAAATTATTTCATAGCCTATATTCTCTTATAGCCTACATTATGTCAAGGAAATTTCTTACCATGCTTACATCATACCAACCCCCACCGCAGCCCCTTCCAGTGGCTGCGGTGGGGGTTTAGGTAGGCCTTGGGTACGTAAAGACAAAAGCTAAAGCTCCCGCCTAAAGGCGGTGGTTTTAATCCACCAAAACCAGGACAATAAAATTCACAAACAGCTATAAATCAGTTTATTTAATTTTTTAACATTAATTAAACTACTTTTTAGTAAAATTAGAAAAAATAATAATTAATAATATGCAAATTAATATTTAAAATACTTGAACAATTTGTTTATAGGTTTAATTATACTATTTAACATAATTTTCATAATATATTATTCATAAATATAAATATATAGTGTAAAAGGATTCAAAGAAAAATTTGGGGTACTCGGAAGTAATGATCGAAGCGCAAAACGTCCCCTTTATTCAGTTCTTAAATTTGTAATATGTCCTTATTACTAGTCAATTTGTTAGACTATTTTGCTTTTAAGAGGTTTTTGCGCTTCGATCAACATTCACTCTTCCTCCGTTCTTAACCTTTCTCCCCTTAGTTACTATTTTTTTTTGTGTGTTTATTTTTAGAAAAAAAAATCGCTTATACCGATTTTTTTTTGCAAAACTTCCTAATTAAAAATAATACTATTATTAAATTAAAGAATTATAAATTAAAAGTTTATAACAAGCTTAACCCTTGGGTGGATCACATATTTGAGCGCTCCCAAAAAAAAACTCGCATTTTAGTGGATCACTTTTCGATGAGCGAAGTGATCCATTTTGGTATACTTTTCTTTGAGCGCTTCCATTTGCTGCGCCTGTGGTAACCCTTAGGCCGCTCGTTAGCTAAGGCTTAAAGAATGGCCCTAGGCCTGGCCCCGTCCTGAGGACCCACTACCCCATCGCGCTCCATATCCTCTATGATGCGGGCGGCTCTATTATAGCCAATTCGCAAATGCCTTTGAACTATGGATATGGAGGCCTTACCCTGAGAGCGCACTAGCTCAACAGCCTCTTGATATCTAGGGTCTTTTTCAAAATCCCCTCCCCCATCCTCCCCTCGATCAGGTAAATCAAGGCTATCTAAATATTCAGGGGGCCCCCAAGAGCGAATAAAATCAGTGACCTTCTTTTTCTCCTCGTCGCTAACATAGGCCCCGTGGAGGCGATGAAGCTTAGCTTCCCCAGGAGGCATAAAGAGCATGTCGCCCTTACCTAATAAAAGTTCCGCTCCTTGGCGATCTAAAACGGTTCTAGAATCGACTTTAGTGGCCACTTGAAAAGAGATACGGGTCGGGAGGTTAGCTTTAATAACTCCAGTTAAAACGTCCACCGATGGTCTTTGGGTGGCTAAAATCAAATGAATGCCTGAGGCCCTAGCCTTGGCCGCTAATCTAGCTATGGTCACTTCCACTTCTTTAGAGGCTAAGAGCATCAAATCGCTTAATTCGTCTATCACCACCACTAGGTAGGGCATCTCTTGGTTAAGATCGCTATCAATACCTCCGAGGCCGCTCTTTTTTTGGCTTCTGACTAATTCGTTAAAGCCGGAGATATTGCGCACTCCTTTTTCGGCCATGAGCTTATAGCGAGCATCCATCTCGTGGCAGGCCCATTTAAGGGCTACTGTGGCCTCACCCGGGTCGGTAAGCACTGGATACAATAAATGAGGGATATCGCGATATGAGGCTAGCTCCACGCTTTTAGGATCGATCATTAAAAATCTAACTTGGTCTGGTCCGGCTTTATAAAGAATACTCATTATCATACAATCTAAGCCCACCGACTTGCCGCTCCCTGTGGAGCCAGCGATTAAAAGGTGGGGCATCTTACCTAGATCAGTCACCACCGGGGCCCCGGTTATGTCTACGCCTAAGACCATAGTTAAGGGTGACTTTTGCTCTTGAAAGGCCTTAGTTTCTATAACTTCCCTTAAGCTCACTATGGTTCTAACTAGATTGGGAAGCTCTAAACCTATGGCTCCTTTGCCTGGGATGGGGGCTACCACTCTAATAGCCGCAGCCCGCATGGCCATAGTCAGATCGTTGGCTAGCCCGGAAACCTTACTAATCTTAATGCCAGGTGCCGGTTGGTATTCGTACATGGTTATGACCGGCCCACCGCTAACTTCCAGCACCCGGCCTTCCACCCCAAACTCCAAAAGCTTAGTCTCTAAGAGCCTAGCGTTGGCGGTCAGCTCTTCTTTACTTAAGCCTGAGAGATGACCTTGGGGCCTATCTTTTGGCGGATCGAGTAAATCTAATCCGGGAAGGCCATAGCTTCTAGCGCCTGGCCCCTTAACCATGGCTTTATTCGCTCTTAACTTATTATGCGCCTTAGCATTCTCAACTATAATTGGCTCAGCCAACTCACTCTCACCTAGCTCAGTTTCTTCAAGTTTAGTTTGCTTGAGCTCCTCCTCCTCTAGCCTTGACGTCGCACAATCCGCTACAAAATTCCTTTGTTCTTGAAAAACAAAAGAACTCTCCTCCAAACCCAAATCGCTTTCTAATTTCTCCTTTGGCCAAAGTGTTCCTTTATCGAAGCAATCAGGGGCAAGAACGTTTAAATCGCGCTTCTTAAACTGCTCAATTAAATTTTGGCCCCTCTTAAAAACAAAGCAAAAAACCTTATGCGCCAATAAGAGCCAAAAAAGGGGCGCTAGGTTTAAGGTCATAGTTAGAGCTATAAAAAATAATATGGGTAAGACTACATACGAGCCAACTTGGCCTATGGCCGCCTTAAGCCCTCCAATTAGAAAAGCCCCCGATAGACCGCCCCCACAAACGGCCTCACCAGGCCAAAGGGCGGTTAAAGAGGGAGGAGGCCAAATTAAGGCCGCTAAGGCTGATAAGGAAAAGACGGCCAAAGCCATGCCCAATAAAGTCCGGGCCCAGTCAGATCGAGCTAACTTACCCTTAAGGCACTTAAGGGCCACGACGAACAAGACTGGTGCCGGCCAAAAAGCAATTAGGCCAAAGAACTTTATCAATAAAGAAGATAGACTAGCCCCCAGCCAGCCGATGTGGTTTCGGGTAGCGGCCTGCGTCGCTAGATCCCCAGCTCTATGAGAAACTACGCTTAAAGCCACCGCGAGCGAAAATAGGCCTAAGATTAAAGCTAAGAACTCTGGCGGCACTCGGGAGCCCTTAAGGGGCGTGGTGCTAGGGCTAAGCTTGCGCTTAAGCGAAGCGTTTGAAGCTCGCTTTGGGCGATTAGGCTTAATAGGCCCCGAGTGGACTACTCGAGCGCCTTTCCCCAAGCGGCCCTTAGGGGGCCTGGCTGGGATGGAGTCTATATTTTCTTGGATTTTAGCCGGCAAAGATATTCTTTCTTGAAATTAGGTCGAGCCCTTTGCTCTTAGTGTTTTTTCTCTCTAAATTTAAGTTCAAA
The DNA here is from genome assembly GCA_031288745.1 of Deltaproteobacteria bacterium. Classification (GTDB taxonomy): domain Bacteria; phylum Desulfobacterota; class Desulfarculia; order Adiutricales; family Adiutricaceae; genus JAITQT01. Next base: position 3,707 of record JAITQT010000244.1, on the reverse strand, counting down.
GCTAGAAAACTAGCTAGGTTTTTTTTCTTATAACAAACTTTTAAGCTGTGGCAAAATTTTTAAGGCCCCTTCGGCCTTCTCTAAGCTAAGACTACCTAAGCCGCAGGCGGTGGTGATTAAAGCTCTTTCTTTGATTAAGTCCCAATCAAGGCCCTTGGTAGCTAAGCCCTCCCAGCCTCTCCAAATTTTTTTGGCTAAACTAAGAGGATTGGTTTCTGGACCAAAATCCCTAGTAGGGACCACCCCCCAGGCCAAAGCCCCGCCGCTGTCTAAAAAGCCCTTGATTTCCTTAGGGTAGAGAGCGACGGTCTGGGCGAACTCGTAAGAGTCAAAGTTTATAATATCTAAGCCAACCTTAGTTAATAAGCCCCAATCGGTGTTGCCGCAAACGTGACAGCCCACTAAAACCGGTCCAGAAGCTTTAGCCGCTTCCACAGCCGAGCCTAAAAACTTTACCACCGCCTCGGCCGAAAGAGTGGAAAAAGCTGAACCATAGCCGCTAAGACCGGGCTCGTCAATAAAGACTATTGGCGAGCGCCCTAGCTCTCTTATTAGCCCGGCCTCCCAAGCGGCCTTACCACCTAAGCCTAAACTTACAGCCTCCATGAGATTAAAGTCATCAATTAAATTATAACCGCCCTCAAGCTTAACCGCCTGGCCAAAGGTCAAAGGGCCAACCACTTGGCTCTTAAGGTATATCTTGCCAAAGTTCGTATCAATCTTAGCCCTTTCCAAAAAAGCCGTAAACCCTAAGCTACTATCAGGCCCTAAGGCTAGAAAACTTCTATCGTCGGAGAGATATTTTTGATAAAAATCGGCCAGAGCCTCCTCGCGCCCGTTAAGTGGAGCCAAGATAGTTCCGTTTTCAACTTTAACGATTGCTAAACCGTCCACCGCGCCCAAAAGCATGTCCTCACTGGCCTTTAAGCGCGCCATTTGAGGATAAGCCGGTATATCTAAATTCGCCCCCAACAGATCTAAGGCGGTAGAGACCTCCAAAAAGGGAACCGAGCCTATGGCCAAGGTCGAAAGAGAGGGAGGAAGTTTGACTTTATTCTCTAAAGACATTTAAAATCCTAAAAATAAAAATTAACCTTTAAAAATGCTCAGCTGCGGGGTTAAATAGCGGCTCAGGGCCTTGTCCAACAAACAGTAGGCCTTGCGCACCCCTTGGGTATCTTTACGGCCTAGACTCATATAATCTGTTAAATTTTGGATTTCCAAGACCGCCGGGGCCCCAACTTTCCAGTGAACCGCGCTTAAAATCATTAGCTGACTTAGTTTTTGTCCATAAGAATAGGCTTGCAAGGCGTCTGGCCAAACCCCGTAGGAAATAAAATCGTCAGCGGCTAAGGCGACCAAGGTAGTCCTTGGTAGGCCGTATAACCTCGCGGTAAATATGAGATCGCTCGCCAAAACCGCGCTCTCAGCTGGGGTCATTTTAAATTTCCTTTGGCGCGGTTTAGAAGCTGGTCGGCCCCAATCTTGCTTAATATGTTCAGTTAAAAACTCCAAGGCCTTTTTAATATCCATCTTCTCAAAGCTATTAAAGGGCCTTTGGTAGCCGCCGTATTCGATTTGGGAGAGCTTAATTCTAGCCGGACGCCTAAATAAATGCCAAATCACCGCACTAACCGCCTCTGAATCGTTACCTAGAGTACGCCTAAAATTTACGAACAACCTATCCCAATATGGCCCTTCCTCGGGCCCACTAAAGCACAAAACGCTTTTAAGGAGCCTTTGGCCTAAAGTTTCTTCTAAAGTCTTATCTTCCATAGCCTGGGAGAGATTTTTTAAATACGGCCTAGTTAAAAGGACTGGAGCTAAGCGGCCATTCAAATCGCCTAAGAAAACAGTTTCTTCCGGCCCATAAGCCATTTGGATAAGCCTAATCCAATCTTCCCCCGTCAAATCCCATCGCTTAGCTTGGCTCTCAATAATCTCCCGACAAAGGTCAACTCTATCGGGGTATGAACGCTCAAATGACCTTGGCACGGGAAAACCTAAATCAACGTTACGGGCTAAGAGCTTAGAATTAAGGCGAGAGAGCGGAATATCTATTACCAGGGCCGAGGTGTTTGGCTGGTAGTGAGCTTGGGTTAAGATTACTTGAGACGATTTTGTGCCGTCAGAAAAAGCCCTCTCTAATATAAGAGGGCTATCGGGCCCGCCTAGGGGCAACGGAGTCTCGGCCTTAGAGCTTTGGGCCAATAAGACTAAACCTCCGGTCAAAGCTAAGGAAAAAAGCCCTCGCCTGGCAGCTTTGCGTAATTCGGCTAATAAAGAGCCGCTCAAGAGGCCTTTACGCTCACTTTTACCTTGCTCAGCGCTTGGGGCAACTTGGCTTTCCTCTTTTTCCCCTCCAATAGCTTTCTCGCTCTCTTTTTCTTCGCTCTGAGGCGCGTTTAAAGTTTCGAGAGCGGTTTGAGCGTCTTCTAGACTTTGGGTGGTGCTTTCAGATATTGGCCCGAGAGAGGCATCCGGCGCTGGGCTAGTTTCATCTCCTAGAGAGGAGAGCATGGTCCAATAAAGAAGAGAGAGGTTATCTTGACGCCTTTCAAGGCGCTTAATTTCCTCATCACGCTCTTTTAATTGGAGGTGGGCGGTTTCAAGTTCCCGAGCCCGCTTATCTAAATTAGCTTGTAGATTAGCTAAGGCGTCTCCAGCTTTGGAACTAAGATAGGTCATAGCCGCCCAAGCCGTTTCCAGCCTTCCGTCCGCTGGCGGTTCGTCTTTGCTGGCTAAGGCCTGCTCTAATTGTTGAACCTTTTTTTCTAGCTCGCCCCTCAGGTTCTCTTTTTCAACCGAGAGCTTCCCGTTCTCGGTCCTAGCCTCGGATAATTGACTTAGATATCTTTCGAGGGCTTGGGAGATTTCTTCAATTTCTTGGACATACTTTGCCGATTGTTCCTTCTCTCGCTCGATCTGACGCTCCTTAAGTTCTAAATTATAAACAAGAGAATTTTTTTCGCTCTTAATACCCTCTGCTTCTATTTTTAAACTATCTAGGGCCTGGCGGCTTTCCAGGAGAGCTTGCTTAAGCTTTATATTTTCTTGATCGAACTTTATAGCCTCTCTTCTAGCCTTAGCCGCCTCAGCCGCCAAGGGGGCCTGAGTTTCTTGGCCAAAGCTTATGATCTCTTGGCTTATAGGGGCCTTAAGGCGGTTAGAAACGCCAATGGCCCCACTAGCAGCACCGTTACTAACCACTCGATTTCTATCAATTGGGCTAATGGTTGGACCAGTAGCCGAAACGGCGGCCGCATTTGCGGTTGGCTGCCAGCCAGAGGAAGCGGCCGCGATTTTCGCGGCTAGGGAATCTCTTTCTAAAGTAAGATTAGCTAAGTCAAGTGTAGTTTGAATAAAACTTTGGAGGAAAAACTTAACTAAGGGCTCAAGTTCAACTAACCTTTGACGCAGATTATCGTTTAAGTCCAAATAGCTCCGGCGTTCAAAAAATAGCTTTTGGTGCTCGCCTTTAACTAGACCCAGTTCCTGGTTTAGCTCGGCGTTTTCGCGGTTTAAGAAAAATAAGACCGCATCGCGTGCGTCTTCCTGGCCCTCGTTGGCCCAGAGATCCTTTCCATTTTGAAGGAAAAAGGCCAGCATTGGGGCCAGCTCGGCCAACCAAACCTTATGTTCGCTTAAGGCTTGACTCTGGTTTTTAATTAAAGCCTCAAGTTCCTTTTTAAGACTCTCTGATTGCT
>JAITQT010000241.1 GCA_031288745.1 Deltaproteobacteria bacterium | reverse complement strand
GTACCGCCGCAATGTAGCCCCCTATAGGAGATTTGTAATTTTAACATTAATCAAAGTTAAAATATATGGTTGGAGCAGAGAGCTAAGTAGAAACGTTAAAATAACTAATGTTAAGAACTTAAGGGTATGCTAAAACTTAATTACAACTCAAAAGTCGCTACCAGCCGCAACGTGGGGAAAAAAAGACTTGGTGAACGGTTACTATTTAGGGAGGGCGAAAGAGGGAGGATTCTTTTTTTTTGCCCGCGATATAGAGCGTTGACGAACAACGAAGTTTAGAGCTAATCAATTGAGCTATATTACCCTTGCCAAGGCTTGGGGTCAACCACATTTTAGATTTTTAATCTTTTAAAAATTAACGCGAAGCCAACGTTCGGGCTAATTCGAAACTATCGGCCCGAGCTATCCTAATTAAGGCCCGGCCAGCCAAGGTTATCTTAGCCCTCCACGGCCAGTCTGGCGCTCTTTTGGATATTACCCTTTGGACCTCCAAGGCTTGTTTGGAAACGTTGCTGGCAATTTTTACTAAGGCCACCAAGGCTAAAGCTAGTAAAACCGCTCTCTTGGGGCCCAAGAATGGCTTAAACATCCACCCAGCCGCCTGGCCCAGCTCGAGAGGGGAAAATAGAACCATTAAATGAAGGCCGAGGGCCAAATAGGAAGCCAAAATGAGAGGTGAGCGCCAATAAGCGGCCCCACAAAAAACGGCCAACATGGAAAAAAGGGTCCAAAAGAGCCAAAAAACAATAGAGAGCCTAACTAACCTTTCAAAGAAAGGATCGTTTAAGACTAAAAGAAAAAGGCTGGCAATTAGCGGGGGCCCAGTTAAAAGGTAAGCCTGGGGCCAAAAGCCTATAACTAAGCCCAATAGCCAGGCCAAGAGCCAGATAGTTAAGGCCCCAGGGCGGCGTAAAAATAGTTTCCAAACCCTATTGGCTCTTACGGCCAAGGACGGTTGCTTTAGGGAGAGACTGGTCATATAGCGCTCAAAGGTACTTTAGCGCCCTTAAGGGCCCTTTCTATTTGCCGTAAAGTCGAGCGATAGCTATCTAAACGAGCCTCATCCTCGCCTCTCTTTTGGCCCTCCTCCACCGCCTGAAGGGCTAATTGGCGAGCCTGATTAAGATCGCCGCCTTCGGTTAAAATTAGCCAGGCTAAATTATTGCTAGCCGCAGGGAGCTTATCTACCCTTAAGGCCTCTTGGTAAAATTTACGGGCCTCGGCGCTTTTACCTTTTTGGAAGTTTAAATTACCCAAGGCGTAGTTGGCCTGGGCCAGTGGTCTAGCCAACTTATATTCTCTTTCGGCTAGCTCCAATTGGCCGTCTTTTTCGTAAGCTAGGCCTAAAGTTAGGTGCTCTTGCTTATCAAGGGGATCGTCAATGACAGTGACTTTAGGCAGCCACGAGCAAGAAAGGCAAAAAACCATAGAGGCTAGGAAGGCTAACCTAAAAACCAAATTCATCTTAAAGACCTACCTCTCCCAGCCCATGACCGGGGTGGGCTCGGGAGTTGGGATAACTATGCTCTCTTCGCTAGCGCCCTTAGCGGTTGTTTCAGAAGAGGCCGGGCCTTTCTCTCTTTTTTCGGGCAAGAGAACCGGGGGAAGAACGGGAGAAACTAAGGTTTGCTCGGTAATCTTTTGAGAGTTATTATTGGTTAAATCAATTTCTTCCTTAACTTCTAAATCCAATCCTTGCAACTCTTTTAGGTCTTTATTTACCTCTACAGCTTCTTTAACCGTCCCGCTTATGGGGGCTAGAGAGGTAAAATCAATCACCGGGCTTTGGCTAACGGGGACGGGTAAATCTATATCGGCCCTTTCCAGATGTGAGGGTTGCGGATAGGGAGAGCCAAAAACGGGTCCCGCCGGAGGGACTGCGGTGGGGACGGTAAAGGGCGCTACTGCTGAAGGAGCTTTAGAGGAATCGCTTGAGACTTTTTGAAAGTTTTCCTCAAACATCCTCTGGGCCTCTGATGCAGCCTCACCGGGGTCTAAACCACGATAAGAAAAGGGATTTATCCCGCTCCCTATGAACTCTAAGGGCTCATTAGAGGCCTTTTTCTGGTTTGAGACTTTACTTTCCTTAGGCGCTTTCTCATTAATAGGCTTATCTTTGCCACTTTTGGGAGGATCGATAATGAGGGCAAAGTTGCCGCTTTTATACCACTGGGTTAAAAATTTAGACCAGGGCATGATTTGCTGTTGAATTAAGCCAGAATTAACCACCAAACCGTGGGGCCCGTAACCGAGGGCGGTCACGAAGTGACCCTTACGAATAGCTCCAATACCAACGTCTAAAAGTAAAATAACCGGCTTTTGATTAACTATTAGCTCAATTAGCTCCTCAGGTTTAGAAGATTTAAAGCCAGCCGTAAAACCATGCTTTCTCGCCCAAATAGTTAAGTCTGGTCCTAAAGACCCTTTTAAGGACCTTCTTTGGACCTCCTCGGCCACTTCCTCTTTAGTGGTTGGCCGCCCGTGGAAGGTAAGGACGGAAGCTAGAGCCGAGGGGCCGCAGTTATTGGAGTCGTCGGGGATAAAAGGAACCTCGGGGATAAGTCTTGAATCTAAGGGGGTAGCGAAGCTCTTGGCCTGCGGCTGGGCACCTAAAAGAGAGACACAGCCGGCTAAGAGGGCGCAGATTAAAATTAGCGAACCGGTTAAAGCACCTATCCAGCTCCCTAACGCTTTTTCTGCTAACAAGGTGTTTTTGGGCATCTAAAAAAGCCTCGACTCTTTGACCTGGTAATGGGGCCGGTGCTTAGCTTGATGATCGTAACAAAGTTTAGAGGGTATTAAATCCCAAAACCTCGAGGCCCCCTTTTCTAGCCTTTGGCCATAGAGAAACCGGCTAGTGGCCCTAGTTAGATAAGCTAAGTCCTTAGCCCTAGTAAGGGCCACATAAAAAAGCCTCCGCTCTTCGGCCAAACGCTCTTCACAAGAAACAAAAAAAGATTCCGATGGGCTATTGGCCGTAAGATTATCAATAGCCTCTTTATCACTTTCTCTAGAAGAATAAAAAAGACCGTTATCCAAAGGACACAGACCCTCTTCCAACCCCACCACAAACACTAACTTAAACTCTAAGCCTTTGGCCGCATGCATGGTTAAAAGGCTTATCTTATCGCTTTGAAAGTCAAGCTCATCTATGGCCGAAATCTCCTCTTCCCCGCACATCTGCCAGGCTAGGCCCGCCTCATCTAGAGCTTTAATCAGCTCCAAACCCTGACGCCTAAGCCTAAAGATGATGGCCACCTCGTTGAGGGTTAAATCTTCCAAGGCCTCTCTCTCAAAAGTCGAAGTTCCCCCAGGGCCTAGATCTGTCACCCCAAGGCAGGCCTTAATTTTATTAACCACCCACCTAGCTTCCT
>JAITQT010000171.1 GCA_031288745.1 Deltaproteobacteria bacterium | reverse complement strand
TGCGGCCAAAGGGAGATCTTTTAATAAAGCTCCGCCGTGGCCGCTAGAGAGCACCTTACGGGCAGGGCAGCCCATGTTGATATCAATGGCGTCGGCCCCGAATTCGTTAACGGCCACCTTGGCCGCTTCGGAAAAAGTTTGAGGGTCTTTACCAAAGAGTTGAACGCAAAAGGGGCGCTCGAGGGCCGGGTCGGTCAACAACATCTTTAAAGTGGTCCGGCCTCGATGGGCTAAAGAGACGGCGCTAATCATTTCGCTAACCGTCAACGCTGCACCGTACAAAACGGCCAGGCGGCGATAGGGCCAGTCGGTTAAGCCGGCCATGGGGGCGAGGATGAAGGGGTTTTTTAGTTTTAGAGCCCCTAGGGATCTCTCAAGATTACTGAGCTTAGAGCCTTGTGGGTTTACTGGCACTGACGGGGGCGAGCCTGATAGATCAGCGGATTTCAATGACGTGGTCCTTGGTTAAATCCAAGGGCGGGGTCTTAAACAAAAGCCTACCCGTTCCGTTTGAAAAGTAGCCGGCGTCGAGGGCCGTAAGCTGCTCAGCGCTAGCCAGGCGGCTATATTGTTGACCGTCTAAAAGGGCTACGGCCACGTTGTCTAAGCCTACGAACTCAACTAAATACGAGCGGACGTTTGACAACGACGAGACGGTCCCTTTTCGAGCCTGGATGGTTAGAGTAAGATTTTTCTCCCCTTTGGGAACGAGAGTTAGTTTAGTTAAGGCTAATTCGCCTCTTAAATAGTTATAGTTTTGGCCGTTATCCTCATACCAGTCGAAACTAGAGGGTTCTTGGGCCGGAAAGGCTCTGATGAGGATCCTTTTTTGGGGATCGTCTAGATCGTATATGGAAGGAAAGATAGCCCCGGCTCGCAACAGGAGCGGGGCGGCTTGAAGACCAGAAAATTTACAAGGTATTTTATATTGGCCCCCCTCTTTTTGTTCTATGAGTTCGGCGTTATAAAGATCGTACCAGCGGCCCTGAGGGAGATGAAAATCTATGGTTTCGTCGCCCACGTTTAGCCCGGCGGCGACCAATAGAAAAGGACCAACCATAGCTACGACAGCTTGCTTTCTAGCCATTTGATCGTCTTGAAATTGGTAGAATAGTGGGGAGACGATAGGATTACCCTTCAAATAGGCCTCAAAAGCCAAAGAGTAGTAATAGGGCTCTAATTTGGCTTTAGTGGCTAGATTCATCTTAGCCCAGGGTTGATCAAGCAGACCTTGGGGGATGAATAAAGGGATGTTAACTAAGGCCGAATTGGCTAGCCAGGCCTCGTAGAGGCGGTTATTGCGCTCTAAGGGGAATTGGTCGAGAAAGGGGGATACGTCGGTGGAAACATAATCCACGCCGCTCATAAAAAGGTGGCTTCTAGCTTGACCGGAGTTTGGGGCGAAAAAGGCGTTGGGCTCACTAGCTATTAAGCCGGCCCCATAGCGGCCCAGGCCGGCTTGTCCGGCTTGGGCTAAGAGAAAAAGTCTTGAGGGGGCCATTAAATTATTCAAGCTCTTTTGGATGGCCTCCATCCATTTAAGAGAAAAGCGACCGCTCCAAGCGTAATGGGAGTGGCTTTCAGATTCGCCACCTCCTTGATACCAGGCCGTGGGGCTGTAGACTTCGGGCTGCCCGCCGAAAAGGTAAAAGAGTCTGGCCCCGGTTTTTAAAAGGTCGGTCCGTTCAAGGCTATTAAAATAAGAGGCTGCAGCGGGATTAGTGTAGTCTATGAGGGCTGAAATTTTATCTCGGTATTTTAAATTAAGCGACTGGCCTTGAGGGCCCTCGGATTTAACTAAAAAGTTTCTCTTATCCATGTCGCCGTAGGAAGGCGAATCAATAGGTAAATAAGGGGTCTCCGGCACTAAAAGGTTAACTCCGGCTTGGGTGGCCTCTTGAAGGGGGGGCTGGCCAGGGAAAGAATCTAAAAAGACCGTCAGAGGTCCCATATTTTTATAAATTGAGGAGATAGAATTAAATAATTCTGAAGTTGCTGAGTGAGTTTGGGTAGGCTCAGCCCGAATCCATGGCTTAAAAACCGATATAGGCGGCACAGGCGGCCGGCCCAAAATGGTCATTAACGTGCGCCTTAAGGATGGGAGATCGGGCCCGGTGAGCACGAAAAAGTCAATACTTTCGCTCGGCCCTAAAGAGCCGGCTGGCCCTACGAACCAAGGCTTGTTGGAAAAATCCCACATTAAGGGCCGGCTTTCGTTAATGAAAATGGCCCCGTTTTGATGCCCTAGCCCTAAGGCGTAGCAGATAGGGGCCTGAAAGCCACTTGAATAATGCGATCTCCTACCCACTTGGACTATAGAGCCAAAAGGTCCGCCAGGCATAAACACTTGGCCGTCGTAGTTGATATTGACCGCCCCGAACCTAAAATCAGCCCCCAGACCCACTAAATGGGTATAGCGTTCGCCAAAAAAGGTAAGTCCAGCCAACTTACCGTCAGGGGCAAAGGGTTTAATGGAAAAAACTTCGGCATCGGTCTTTTTATCGCCTCCGGTTAGGCCTTGGGATAGGGTTTCGACTGTCTCAAAGATTGAGAGAACAGGGCTAGAAGAATTAACCCCGTCTAAAAAGACCCTTGATTGGGTATCGACCTCATCTTTTGGAGGAAATTTCCAGCTTGAGGGGTCGGTCAGCATGGAAGAGGAAGAAAGCCAAGGGTCCCCAGCCGGGGGCTGAGAGAGGCTTATTTGAAAGCGAAATAGGCCCGGGCCAATTTGTTGTTGGGTTAGAAAATAGGGCCCAAACTTAGTCGTTTGCGGCGCGGCGGCTAGGGCGGCGTTAGCGCAGATAAAGGCTATAAAGGGGATTAAGAGGGCTAAGGCCAGGGCCACTTTCTTGAAAAGTTTTATTTGCCCCAGCCAGAAAAGCCTAAACCGTGACAATGCCACCGTTTTTGGTCTCCTTGCCGTTCTTGGTAAGAATTTGATATTGATTAGCTATCTGCGAAGGGGCGTCAAGATCATCGAAGCTTTCGAAGAGTTCGGTTAGATCGATAAAGTTATTAGCCGAAATCTTTAGCTCTCCAGAGAGTATTTGGGGGACTGAGGCTACCTCCACTTTAATGCCCTCGCGCCGGATAGTGGTGGCCAAGTGAGCGAAATCAGCGTCTCCGGTAACTAAGGCCACAGCGTTAGGTTTAATGCGCAAGCTAAGCTCAACTGCATCGATAGCCATGATAACGTCTACATTGGCCTTATACCAACCGTCGGCTTTAGGGGAACCTTCTTTAACGTAAACCATAAAGCCCTGGCTCTTTAACCAGTTGACGTAATTGCGTTTGGATTCTCTTTTATCCTGCCAGTCGGCTACGGCTGGGGGCAGACCTACATAGACGACCATCTCGACTAAATCATGAGGAGGATCTCCATATTGCTGGAAAAAAGATCTAAATTTAAGCCAATCAAAGTTTTTATTAAATAATTTAGAGGCAGCTTTGGTAATGTTAGCTTCATCAACAAATACTAGCAGTTTAGGTTTTTGTGTCATGTACATTTATAAACTCATTTAATTATTATTTAATATAATGATTTTTAAAGATAATAAACAGTTATATTGAATAATATGGTTAAAAATTAAAATTACGCATTAAATAGAGAAAAAGGTTGCTCTAAGGATTAGAATTAGGGTTGGGCTGGGGTTTAAACTAAAGGTCTTAACGGCGATAATCTTTCATAGCCCGGCTGACTTCTCTTTTAGAGTCGGCTTCTTTCATGGCCTGGCGCTTGTCATGTAGTTTTTTGCCTTTAGCTAGGGCCAGCTCGGCCTTAACTAGTCCGTTTTTAAAATAGAGCTTAAGGGGGATCAGGCTTTGGCCCTTTTCCTGGATTTTACCGATTAGTTTTTTTATTTCCTTACGTTTAAGAAGAAGTTTACGTTTTCTATCTGGGTTGTGGTTGTTGTAAGAGGCGTTTATATAAGGAGTGATATGAACCCCAACTAACCAGGCCTCGCCATTTTCAAGTTTAGCGTAAGCCTCTGTTAAATTGGCTTTACCCTGCCTTAGGCTTTTGACCTCGGCCCCGACTAGCACAATACCGGCTTCGATCCTATCGCCTAGTTCGTACTCGAAACGGGCCTTTTTGTTTTGGCAAATTAAGCGAAGGTTCTCATCATTTTTCGAGGACATGGTAGTAATATCCAGTAAAGAAAATAAATAAAAATAATTAAAAAAAATGATAACCAATTTAGATTGCCAATTCAGGGGTTCCTCGATTTCGAGGACTTATAAGAAGTATAAGTCCTAATCTTGAAAATGCAAGGGGCAAAGTAAAAAAAATTTGGAGGGCCAGTGAATTTTTCATTAAAAATTTAAATAAAAGTTACTATCTAGGTAAATAGTCGTCCGGTTAAATTTAATAGCTAGATAAAATATTTAAAGTAGATAAAAAAGTAAAAAAAATAGTATTTCAAATTTTTATTATCTATTAAAGAGTTAAGATTAAAGTAAAATAAAAATAACATATTTATTTTGTTATTTAGATTATTTAAGTACTATTAAAGACCTAAATTATAAATAAATATATAATTAATGATTAATAGTTTCTAACTGTCTACAAGTAATTCCAGGAGGCCTGTTGCACTTTGAGATTTTAGCTGAGCATTCTATACTCTGTAGGGCCCTTAAATTGATTTTTCAATGCCAGGAGATGACAACCATTAGCCCATAATTCAGTCTTTCTTCAGTCGAGCGGGAAGTAGAAAACAAGGTCTTGAAGAGGACTTGTGAACAGTAACAATAGTTTTGGTTAGGGTGGGGCTGACTAAGCCTCAAGGTGAGGAAGAGGGGCGATTAAAATTGGTCGAAAAGTTATGCTGAATTAGTAAAATAATCTAAGTTAGCCGCTTAAAAAAAATCCAGCTGAAACGAAAATATCTAGCCCCTTCGAACGTCTTGGCTAATAGAAAGCTTAAGGAGGTTTTTTTTATGCGCAAACGCCTAGGTTTAAAAATTTTGGGGGCAACTATCTTTGAACTAGCCTTGGCTGGCTTAGCGGTTATGCTACTTTGGAACGCCGTGGTTGTTTGGCTAGCCCCAGTTAAGAGTCTTGGCTACTTACAAGCTATAGGCCTACTTTTATTGGTTAGGATATTAACCTCGAATTTTTTGGCTGGTAAAAGGGCAGACTTACTTAAAGAGAGCTGGCATAGGATGCCTATGAACGAAAGGGAAAAAATGTTGAGACACGCTTGGCGTCATTTTCATAGACGAGAAAACTGGTCAGAAGATGGACCTCAATCTGACGGCCAAGAGGAAGAGGGCCATGGACGATATAGAGAGAAAAATTGTCATCATAGCCTAGAGGTTCATGGGCGCTCTTGGGGGAGCGAACCTGAAAAAAAAACCGAGCCGAAGGGGCCGGATGGAAAAAATGGGCTAGCGCCAAAAAGGCCCGAGTGATAGAAAGATTAGCCCACCGAAACTATAACTTTAAGCCGCTCCTAGAGCGACATTTAGAAAGCTGCGGTTAATATTGTGAGCGAGATAGTCGCTGTCAAAACCTTGGGGGAAAAAATTAGAGAGGTTCAAGATCGCGTAAAGTCATTTATCGCCAAACGCGTACCCTGGACCGAAGTGGAGGATATTTTTCAAGAAGTCGTCTTTAATCTTATTAGGACTGAAAAAATGTTGGGCCCAATAATCTTGCCAGAGGCCTGGCTGTTTAGAGCGGCTAAAAATGAGATCATAGATTTTTACAGAAAAAGGGGCCATTTTCTTTTATTAGACTTTGACGACTTAGAACATAGCGAGATAGATGAGATTACCGAAATTATGCTCGAAAAGCCTAGCGACGGGTCTCAGACTTGGCTTAAAAATTTGTTTTGGGAAGAGTTGGAATCAGCTCTCCAAGAACTGCCGGAGCCGCAAAGGGAAGTCTTTGAAAAGACAGAGTTAGAAGGTAAAAGCTATAAAGAGCTTAGCCAAGAACTAGGTGTTAACGTCAATACGTTGATATCAAGGAAACATAAGGCTATTTTAAAGCTTAGAGAGAGCTTAATTGAGCTATACAAAATTATAACAAAAAATTAAATTTGGTAAAAAAATTTAATCATTAAAATTAAAGGTTTTTTTTATGAGATTATTTGATTTTATTGGTGCCTTGGCCGCCATTTTTCCTTATCATCGTAGCCAAGCAGAGATAGAGGGCCGTAGACGTCTAGGCGGTGTTAGTGAGGGAAGAAGCCCTAAAAATTGTTTGATGTGCTCTAATCATTGTCCTATTAATCATCTTAAGTGTGACCAGGGGCGGGGCCGGAATGGGTTAAAAAGACAAAGCCGAGAAAAACGTCGAATCCAAGCTTCAAAAGGGTTAGCGAGTCATAGAGAAAGGGGCCGCGGTTGTGGCCGTATTCGTTATTTTTGTCGATAGAGCCTTTAGAGAGTTAAGCCTCTAAAAAGCCAACGAAAACCGAACGGGAATTAGAAAAGCTCTGATCATAGGTTGCCAATTAAGTAACCGTTCATCAAGTCTTTATTTCCCCACGTTGCGGCTGATAGCGACTTTGGAGTTGTAATTAAATTTTAGCATACTCCTTAAGCTCTTAACATTAGTTCTTTTGAGGTTTCTACTAAGATCGGTGCACCAACCATATATTTTAAATTGGATTGATGTTAAAATAACTAAGCTCCTATAGGGGGCTACATTGTTGAGGAAAGTGTCGTCCTTTTCAATAGGCTTGGCCCCGCAACGTTCTCTCTTGTGAATGGGCCTTAAACGATCACATTTGTGAACGGACACCTAATTAATGACCGAAGCTTTTAAGCTTAGACATTCTTTTTCAGGCTTGTCAGGGATAGAATCTTAATTTATAATTTAAGGTAACCGTTCACCAAGTCTTTTTTTCCCCACGTTGTGGCTGGTAGCGACTTTCGAGTTGTAATTAAGTTTTAGCATACCCTTAAGTTCTTAACATTAGTTCTTTTCACGTTTCAACTTAGCTCTCTGCTCCAACCATATATTTTAACTTTGATTAATGTTAAAATTATTAAGCTCCTATAGGGGGCTACATTGCTGCGGGATGTGTCGTCCCTTTCAAGGCTTGGCACCGCAGCGTTCTTTCTTGTGAACGGATACTAATTAGGCTTGATTTTGGACGATGACGATAGTTTAAAATTTTAACTTTAGTTAAAATTTTGCTTTAGTTAGACTTAAAAAGCCTTTTTTATTTATTCTGACCATTGTCTTTGACATTTTAATGGGGCTGTAGCTCAGTTGGGAGAGCGCGGCGTTCGCAATGCTGAGGCCAGGGGTTCAAGTCCCCTCAGCTCCACCATTTAACAATCCAGAGAAAATCAATAAAGGCCGAAAGCCAAGTAAAATCAAGGCTTTCGGCCTTTTCTTCATCCAAGGCGATCCGGGAAAAACCATTAACAACCGATAGTTTTGCTGGTATCATGCCTTGAAAAAAAGTTGGTACCATCATGTCGCTAACCGACTCCTTCAAAAAAAATTTGAAACCAGTCGATAAGCCCCAAAAATTCATCGACGGCGATGGGCTTTACCTTTATACGACACCAGTGGGACTAAAATCTTGGATGTTCAATTACAGATTTCAAGGTAAATAAACAGACCTTGACTTTCGGAACCTACCCCATGGTATCTCTCAAAGATGCTCGCGACAAGCTGGTAGACGCCAAGCGATCCCTCAAAGCTAGCGTAAATCCAGCGCTTCAAAAAAAGATACTAAACTGTAGCTCCCGCTATAATTTCTCACTATAGAATTATTTTTCCGGGAACTTCAAGTTTCAATTCATTGACGATCAAATTTGCGTATTTGCTTGGCTCACTAGTAACAAGGGCGTGAGGAAACACTTCACCCTTGATGTAGCGCAATGACCTTAGGGCCTGAAAAGCTGGTATCATCGCTAGTTTTTTTATGGTTTTTAAAACTCGTTTGACTGTAATGAGCACAACCGTCGCCATGAATGACAGCAAGAGATGTCCGCGAAATGTCTCATCCTTGTGATTTCGCACTGGTAATAAGGCAACGTCGTTATTTGTGAAGTCAAATATCTGCTCAATGGTCTGACGCATATAGTAAAGAGGTATTACCTCGGATGTTTCCAGTTTCTCGGAAGAGATCAGCACGAAATAGCCAATCTGAGAGTCTTTTGCCGGCTTGGTCTTTTTTTGGGCCTTACCCCTCTCTTTTATCGCTTTTCGATAATAGTGTTTCTGTTCACCCGACATTCTTTCAAAGTCAGCGATATACGCATGGCATTCATGATCAAACAATTTAACGGAAACACGTTTCATAAATAAAAGCCGCTCTCCATATTCAAGCTCATATTCCTCACCGTAGACGTCCTTACCATTATAGGGGGCTACATTGCTGCGGGATGTGTCGTCCCTTTCAATAGGCTTGGCACAGCAGCGTTCTCTCTTGTGAACGGGCCCTTAAACGTTCACATTTGTGAACGGACACCTTGTCAGAACGGCAAAATTAAAGGCGCGTCAAAATTCGGAAATGCTTGGGCAATTCCCGAAAACACTCCCAAACCGATGGGCATGGGCAAATTCAAGCCTTGACTTGAAGCGCTCAAAGAAAAGTATACCAAAAAGGCTCACTTCGCTCATCGAAAAGTGATCCACTAAAATGTTAATTTTTTTGGAGCGCTTAAACATGTGATCCACCCAAGGGGATCCATGTTTTTTAAGTTTACTAACTAAGCGGGTTTTCGATTTTAATTATCAGAGAATTTTGCAACAAACCCTCTTTTTTTTGTTGCATTAATGAAAATTTGGTTATGGATCAGTTTAGTTGACAGAAAGCGGTCGGTCCCACCACGTCTTCAACAGTCCACTACCTATCAGCGATTCCAAAAGCCATGCCTGAAGTAATCCCTTGACCACTGGCCGAATTCTTACTCAACGTACTATTAGGTCGCACAAAGTTGTACCCCATTACGCAGATTGCCAGTTTTGCCTTAAGCCAGCAAAGGGCTTTGGCAAAGGTCACCGACTTTCTGGTCAAGAGCATCCCATAGGGGCTAGTTCAAATTGCTGCGCTCCACGGAAGGTGTTGATGAGAGCCCCAGGGATGCCGTCAAGTGCTCAGCGATGGCGGCCTCGTCCCCAAAGACCACTGTAGGCTCCACTTTGATCACCCGGCCATTTTTTTTGGTTTTCTTGACAGTAGCCTACATCAGGGACAGGGTTTATCGGGCGGCCAGGCTTGCCGGTTCGTGGAACCGGTTCAAAGTGAGAGAAAGCTTCCATAAGCACGGTCTTGTAATGGGAGAGTTCATAGCTGACGAACAGTGGTAACTTGCCAGAGTATCTTGACTTGAGCCCTTGAACCATGATGCGGGCAACATCTAAGAAGAGAGTCTCAAATCTGTAGTTGACTATCAGGCGGGTTGACGAATCTATGGCTGTCCAGCCCCATGCCTCTCCTTGGCCCTGCTTGAGTTCTTCTTCGTTAACAGCCGTTTTTTTTCACAAAGGTCCACAGCTCATCCAGTTGGCCTCGTTCAGTTGGAGGTCCCTCATCATGGAACTGTAAGCTTTCTTTCAATACTCTCCAACCTTTACAATGGCCAGGTTCACGGTGTTCTTGGTGAGGCCAAGAAGACGGGTGGTCGCCCTGACACTTACGCCTTCCGCAGCATGGTGAATTATCTCATGCACCTGCTTCACTGGCAGTGGGTACCGATCAAAGGAGAGTCCCGAGTTGCTGCAAACCGCTTTCCCAAAGTCTTGCAGTAGAGAAGGGCCTTGTTACGGTTCTTCCCGTACGCTCCACGTTAAGCGATGTTGCCGGCATTGGGCTTTAGGAAATCTGGGCCGTCGGGGTTGTGGCAAAGGTAATAATCAAGCCCCTCGTTCAAATGGTGCCTCCAAGGGATCGACGACGTTCCAGTATTCTACCCTTTGAAGCATCTTTGTCAACTAAACCGATCCACGACCAAAAAATTTAAATCCCTCTATTTCCATAATTTTATCAAAAAAAATTTACTGTTATATTATTATTCAAGTCTCCCTTAGTCCACCATTTGGAAATAGAGTAAACTATAAAGGCCGAAAGCTCGCTTAAATAACGGTTTTCGGCCTTATCTTTTGTCGAAAAAGAAAAATATGTTTGAGGTAATTAAAAAAAAATTCTACAGCTGGTCGCGCTAAGCCCGTAGTTATTGAAAATAAGCTTATTTCCCTTCAATTTGAAAGGTGGCCACCGAACCAGTACGGACGATTAAATAAACTCGCTTTTCGCGTTTAACGGCCCGTTCGATACTTTCAGTAGCGCTTTCGGTGTCGACGATTACTGTTAGAGGCCCAACATTTTTTTTCATGGCCTCAAGAGCCAACATGAGGGGCTGAGGGCAAGAAAGGCCCCTTGCGTCTACGCGCTCGGTCATTGAGTCTCCTTATTAGCCATATAGGTTAAACGGCGCGCCTGGGGGGCACCGTTTTGTAAATTAGGTTAAAATCGGGACGAAAAGGCCTTTTGGCCTTATTTAAAAACGAGGCTGGCTAAGGCGCTCCTCCCTAGTGTAAGAGTGCAAATGTCTCTAACTTATAGAGAAAATAGCTACGACCAATACAGGAGAGGCTATATAGCGGCCTATAAATGCTGTAGGGTCGGGCAGGTTTTAGCCTCGAAAAGAGGGTTGACTTTAGTCGGCTATTTTCTGGCGGCCGGCCAAAGCAATGCAGCCAATGATAATTAGGCTAATAATGCCGGCCCCGGCACCGTGTGGCCCTAAGCCAGCAGCGCTCGAAGCTAGGCTCCAGTTGTGGGCCATGGCTAGGCCTCCCAATAGCCCAAGAGAGAAGATGGCCGCATCGCCGTCGCCCTCGCCAGCGAGAAATAGCTGACGCCCTGGACAACCGCCGGCTAGGGCCGAGCCTAAACCGACCACTAAAAGGCCAAAAAAGTTCCAAAAGCTCAAGGTATGGGCGATAGGCTGGTTGGCGAAGCCGGCATGGAACTGACCTAGGATAAGGTTAAAGACAAAGGCGGCCCCAAAAAAGCCTAAGATGCCAATTAAGAGGTGTGATTGACGAAAGAGGATAAAATTAGAGACCGCGCCCACAGAGCAAAAGCGACTGCGCTGGCCTAGAAAGCCAACAACTAAAGCGATACCCAAAGAAGCAAGGAGAGGAGCGCGTTGGCTACCCGGTCCAGTTAAGGAATAAAACAAAAATTCGTTCTTAGGCTGACCTTCAAGAGGCGGATAGGCTATGCGCAAAACTAAAATGGCTAGCGCAAATATGACGAAAACTAAACCTAAGGTTTTCCCAGCACTCTTACTAACACCTAAAGAAAATCCCTTTTTTATGAAGAGGGCCCCAATGGCGATGCCGGTTATTAGGCCTAAGAGCCCGAAAATGGCGTTTAAGTCGCCTCCAGCCAACCGTAGGAAGGCCCGCCACGGACAACCGAGGAATATCAGAGCACCTATGCCCACGAAAGCCCCTAAAAAAAACTTGATCAGTGGGTTAGCCCCAATTCTTGGCTTAAATTCGCCGCTGAAGATGGCTGCGATAAAAGCCCCTATTATGAGGCCAAAGATTTCAGGCCTAGCGTACTGGACTGCAGCAGCTTGGTGGAGCCCTAACGCGCCCGATACGTCTCGGCCAAAGCAGGCCACGCATAGCCCCATGTTGCCGGGGTTACCAAGTTTTTGGAGAATGACTGCGCCCACTCCTATGGCCGTGCCGGCTAAGAGAGCGCCTTTCCAATTGGCAAAAAAACTCATACACACCTCTTTATTAAGTCGACTGCTGGCTATATTTATGGCCGCAAACAAAATTATTTTCCATCATTTAAGAGGCCAAATTTGGAAAAGGATTTCATTTAGGTAGGTATAGTCTGGTCTAGTCGACTTAAATTTAAGTAGTTAAATAAAACCAGCCGAATTAGGCAAGATCGCTAAAAACTCTAAATTCGTCGCAAAGAGAGATAAAAATTAGCCAGTTACGACAACGATAATAAATCGTTATTTAAAGAATAAAATGATCTTATCGGTACAGGAAGGATTTGTCAACACAAAAGATGGGTTTTAGATTTTATCGTCAATGTAACCGTTCACCAAGTCTTTTTTTTCCCACGTTGCGGCTGATAGCGACTTTCGAGTGGTAATTAAGTTTTAGCATACCCTTAAGATCTTAACATTAGTTCTTTTGAGGTTTCTACTTAGCTCTCTGCTTCAACCATATATTTTAACTTTGATTAAAGTTAAAATTACTAAGCTCCTATAGGGGTTACATTGTTACGGTATGTGTCGTCTCTTTCAATAGGCTTGGCCCCGCAACGTTCTCTCTTGTGAACGGGCCTTTAAACGCTCACATTTGTGAACGGACACTCGTCAAATTAGCCCAGCCTTAAGGCCTTGTCGGGTAAGTATAATAGGGGGTAATAAAAGGGAGGGGAGGTGCTTGACTAGATGAAGGGGAGAGACGCGCTCTTTAAAAAGCTCTGGAAAAGTTCGACTGGAAAAGAAAGGGGTGGATAGGCCTTAGGTGCTTAGGGAACTAAGCAGGCATAGAGGCGGCTAAAGCCTCGATGACGGAGGCCATGGCCCTGGCTGCAGGCCTAGGTTGGGCGTCTCTAAGCCCGATAAGGTGAAAGCGGCGCTTGATAGTAAGATTAAGATCTAAGGATCTAAGATGACCTAATTTTATGATAGGTAAAACAAGGTTACTAATGATAGCTGCGCCGTAAGAGGCTTTCACCAGGGCCATGATTGTTTCAGCTCCAGTGACTTCCGCTCTAATGTTAAAGTCAGATAGCCTAGCCGCTCTTTCTATCTCTGACACAAAGGCCTCCCTAGTGCCTGAGCCGGGCTCGCGTAAAATTAGCGGCCAGCTGGCTAGGCTCTCAAGGGAGTTTGGCAGGCAGCCTTTCATCTCTTTTAGTAAATTTGAAGAACAAACAAGTACTAGCCTATCGCTCATTAGCGGCTTAGACCAGAAAAGCTTAGAGTCAGGCTCAGAGCCCACCATGCCCAGATCAATTATCCCTTTCGACACCTGGCGGCAGACCTCCGCAGATCCAGAGGCTCGTAAGGTCACAAAGATCTGCGGGTAGAGGTTACGAAAGTTAACCATGGCTTTGGGGGCTATAGCCAGAGAGGGCACCGAAGAGCAGCCGATGGCGAGCTTTTCGCGATTACTAAAGGCCTGGTTCCCTAAGGTCCATTCGGCCTCCTTGGAGGCTGAAACTATTTTCTCGGCAAAGGGGGCCAGGATTCTAGCCGAGGCTAAGGCAGTTACTTTTCTAGAATTGCGGGCGAAAAATTTCTGGCCAAAATCTTCTTCCAGGGCCTTTATCGAAGCGCTAACTGAGGGCTGGGTTACGCCTAAGGCACTGGCGGTGTGAGAAAAGCTCTCTGTTTCTAGAAGCTTTAAAAATATTTCTAGGCGTCTGGTATCCATGATTACACCTACAGCTGTGTCCGTTCACCAATGTGAACGTATAAGGGCCCGTTCACAAAAGAGAACGTTGCGGTGCCAAGCCTATTGAAAGGGAAGACACGTACCGCAACAATGTAGCCCCCTATAGGAGCTTAGTAATTTTAACATTAAT
>JAITQT010000151.1 GCA_031288745.1 Deltaproteobacteria bacterium | reverse complement strand
TTAGCCAATTCAAGGATACGCCGATGAAACCAAAATGTTAAGACTAAAAAAAAAGCTATATAATACGAACTTCTATTTTAAAACTTAAAGTATAGAGATAAATGGTATTATGGGTACATGAAATTGATATTGACTTTAAATAATAAGCTATTAATTTAAGGGAGCATGGGTACACAAAAAAATTTGTCCATATATTTCACCCGTTTACTCGTTTCGCGAGGGAACTTCGGTTTAAATTTAGCCCGAAAAAAAATGAGAATTTAAGGATGATCGAAGCGCAAAAACCTCTTAAAAGCAAAATAGTCTAAAAAATTAACTAGTAATTTGGCTCTGTTACAAATTTAAGGACTGATAAAGGGGACTTTTTGCGCTTCGATCAAGGATAAACAATTAAACCGGAGTTCCCGTGCCAATTCGTGCCAGTACTGAGCTAGCCAAATAGGTTACGGAAGGGATTAAACACTAATATATGTTGATAACTATTAATTAAATGACAATAAGCGAATGATAAGTTTTATCATTTGCTTATTATCATTTAAATCAATATATCTTGGTATTGATATATGAAAAAGTTTTAAATACTCTTTCATTAATGTGCTCATCTAACAAGGTACTAAGTTCTGGTACGAATTGGCACGGGAATTCCGGTTAAATTGGAAAATCATTTTTTTCTCGAATATAGTTAACTCTATCTAATGGAGGCTTAGGGTGAATCAACCGTCTAGGTCGTCGCCGTGAATCCCGGCTAAATGGTCGAAGAGCAAAGTTTTAAAGGTTCCCAAGTCGGTTTTATTTTCGAGGGCTTTTTCTGCCAGCTCCCCCGCCTTGGCTAAATGCCTTAAGGCGGCTGCGGCGGCGAAAGGCAAATCAAGCGGGTTAGCTGCGGCGTAAGCCCCGACTATGGCGCTTAAAAGACAGCCGGTTCCGGTTAGCTTAGTAAGGAGGATGGTTCCGCCCTTTATTAGTAACGGCTCTCTATCATGACTAACCACCGCATCAGTTTCTCCGGTGGCAACCACCAAGGCTTTGGTGGATTTTGATAGGGCTCGGGCTTGTTCTATTATAAATTCGAGGCTTTCAGCGGCTGAGGAATCGACCCCTTTCTGAGCTTGGGTTAAGCCGGCTAAGGCTAAAACTTCCGAGGCGTTGGCCCGGATAAGGTCAACTTTATTAGCCAGAATAGTTTCGCACGCCTTAAGACGCCTATTAGTAGCCCCGGCCCCCACCGGGTCTAGAACGATTGGCTTATTAACCTTAAGGGCCGCTTGGTGAGCAGCAGCCATAACTTTGTCGCTCTGCTCGTTTAAAGAGCCTATGTTTAAAACTAAGCTCGAGGAAATGGCGGCTAGATCGCTTGCGTCTTGGGGGTCTTGGCTCATAACTGGGGAGGCCCCGATGGCCAGAAGGGCGTTGGCGCAGTCGGAGACGGTGACGAAGTTGGTTAGGCAGAGTACCAAAGGAGAGAGGCTTTTAACATTCTTTAAATAACTAGATAATTTTAAGGGGTTCATCATCTTATTTCCTGTCAGGGACCTGCTGAGTTTAGCTAGATAAGCAATGGCCTTCTTCTCTTTAATCTGAAAAGACGCGAAAGATAAGTGGTCGCGTCGTCTCCATAAGGGCGACAGTGAAGAAGTAAACGGAGTTAAATTCCTAAAAAAAACGCCCTTACGGGTCTGTTAAACTTTATCTCGAAAATATGGTTAACCGTTTTTACGCTCCCTATCCGTTTCGTATTTACCTTAGCTTTTGTTTATAAGCTTTAGTTATAAGAGGGCGAAACTGATGAAACATCAAGCCGTTATCTTTAACCTAGCTAACTTAGCTGACTTAACTCCGCCCACTGCTCAACCAAGGGCTTTTACAAGCCCCTCTTAGGGAGAGGTAGTTGGCTTATAATTTGATAGTAGCGATGAAAGTGGTTAAGCGGCCCTGGGCCCCGGCCTAGGTAGATTGAGTTTTTTAAGGACTCAGTCACGTATAGTTTGCTAAGGTTCACGGCCTCCTCTATTTCGTAGCCTAAGGCCACATGGGCGGCGATGGCTGAAGATAGGGTGCAACCGGTACCGTGAGTGTTTTTGGTTTCGACCCTTTCGGTGGAAAAGCGGCGAGTTCCCCCATCCCAGATCAAATAGTCAGAGGCCCAACGCTCTTTAGCGTGGCCACCCTTGATTAAGACTCTCTTAGGCCCTTTATTCAAAATGATTTCGCCAGCTTTAATATAGTCGCTTTCTTTTTTTATTGCAACGCCCGATAGGACACAAGCCTCCGGTAGATTGGGAGTTAGAAGGTCGCAGAGGGGAAAGAGTTCGGCCAAGGCCTCGACGGCCTTATGGTCCAAAAAAACATGGCCTCCTGCGCTAACCATGACTGGATCTAAGATAATGGGCGGTCGGGCTTTGAGTTCTTTTATAAAATACGCTGCGGCTATGGTATTTTCCACATAACCTAAAAGACCGATTTTTATAGCCTCAGCCCCGATGTCGTCGAAGACTGCTTTGAGCTGAGCTTTAACCAATTGGGGCGACAAAGGCTCCATGGCCGAGACCCCTACTGTATTTTGGGCCGTGACGGCGCTAATAACGCACAAGCCAAAGACGCGCAGAGCGGCGAAAGTTTTTAAATCCGCCTCTATGCCCGCCCCACCGCCAGAGTCGGAGGAGGCGATGGTTAAGGCCTTTTTAAGATGCGTTTGGGGTAATTGTGCCATGAATTTACTCTTTTTGATATTATTTAGAGCTATTTTTAAGATCTAAACCGCCTTAAAAATTCTGAGCCAGGAGGTGATTGACGATTTAATATTATACAAAAAATTTGGCTGAATTCAAATTTACTATCTTTTTGACGTTATTTACCAAAAAGATCTTGGTATGATATAATTTGGCCTTAATCTTATTCTGGTTTAGGCTAAAGGTGCCCTAGACTTGGTTTTTTTTAGCGGGCCTTTGATTTTTATTGATTGAAGCTCAAAAAGAAAATATAATTTGTAAGTGTTTTTTAGGCCGTGCTCCTAAGTTTTTTTGGTAAAAAAACTCCCTCTGCGCGGCCCAATCGTTGATTTAACCTAAGGCCGCCGCCTTGGAGAGCTAATAATAATTTTGGCCCGGTCTATCGCGGGCAGGAGGATTTACGATGAACGGAGGGAAAGGCAATATGCCCGACACGCCTATGGTTCAGGTGCGCGAACTACTCTTTGGGGCCCAGCTCAAAGACATGGAAATGCGCTTTAGACGCCAGGAAGAGCGCCTTTTAAGAGAAATTTCCGAGGTCAAGGACTCTCTTAGGAGCCGGCTCGATTCACTGGAAAATTTTATGAAAAGCGAAGTCACCTCTCTTTTGGGTAAAATCAAAGAAGAGCGCGACGAGCGCGACGCCGTGCTCCGCACAGAGACTCGCGAACGTCAAGAGGAGATTAAAAACGAGGCCAAGGAGAGGAGCGAGTCCGTGGCCGCCGAGAGGCGGGAGACTCAGGAAAATTTTGCCAAGGAGCAAAGGGAGAGAACCGAAGGTGACGCTAAGCTCAATAGCGATTTAGCCGCCACTAACGAAAATTTCGAGCGTCGCTCCTCTAAACTTTCCGCCTCCATCGAAGCCTTGGAAAGGACTCTTCGCGAACTAATCATGAAAGAGAGTAGCGAGCTTAACGATAAGATTGACGAAAAATATAACGAGGCCATTAATGTTATTGATAAGACCTCCTCTCAGATTCGCGCCGATATGGTCCATCGCACAGCCTTATCGACCATGTTTACCGAAACAGTCTCTTCCTTATCTAAACCTTGGAATATAGACGTATCCCCTACTGAGAGCTCGGTGCTCTACGAGGCTGAGGGCGGCGAAACGGGCCACGATTCGGGGCAAAACGACAACCCAGGCGATCAAGGTAATAATCAATATTGAGTTTGTTTTCCTCACTCATAACCGTTCACCAAGTCTTTTTTCCCCACGTTGCGGCTGGCAGCGACTTTCGAGTTGTAATTAAGTTTTAGCATACCCTTAAGAGCTTAACATTAGTTCTTTTGAGGTTTCTACTTAGCTCTCTGCTCCAACCATATATTTTAACTTGGATTAATGTTAAAATTACTAAGCTCCTATAGGGGGCTACATTATTGCGGTATGTGTCGTCCCTTTCAATAGGCTTGGCACCGCAACGTTCTATCTTGTGAACGGGCCCTTAAACGTTCACATTTGTGAACGGACACCCTCACTCGCCTTAAGAGCCAAGGCTATATTTATGGTTTGCTCGGGTGCTGTCAATTGTCTTTTTTAGCTTAACGGGCCGTTTAAAGGACTATGGGTTTTTTCTCAAAATTTCCTTTTAAAAAAAAACGAGACGCAGAGGAATCTCTAGGTGTTTCCGGCCTGGCTATTGACGGCGCTGACGCTAAAGATCAATCGTCCGACGAGGCTCAATCCTCCGATATCTCTCCGCCCCAGCTCTCGCTTTTCGATTCTGTTTCGGAAAATGAGAGCTTGGGCGGATTTGTACCTAATGACGAAGAAAAAGATTTACTAGGAGATCAAAATGGAGAAAGCGACCTTCAAGAGTCGCAAGAGCCCAAATTTTTTGACCAAGGGCTTGAAGCTGACCCAGTTTTTAATTCGGAGCGCCAACTCGGCCAGGACCAGCTACGGGAGAGGGAGGACCAAGAAAGCCTGGAGCGCTTCACCGCCCTTGTTCGAGATACCGAGCCGGGGAAGAGTAGAAAAGAGGTTAATAACGAGAGCGCTCCAAGCGATCTTCAAGATGTTCAAGAGTTCAAAACCCAGCGCTTAGAAGCTATTGACGAAGTTAAAGACGAAAAACCTCCCCAAATCGATCGCAAGGCCTTTGATGAAGATAGGCTCCTAAGCGATCTTGATAGTCTCTTAGCCTCCCCAGATTTGTCGGAAGCGGAAAAAGGGGAAGCTCAAAGTCTTGTCGGCGACTTTAATTTTATTGATTTTGAAGCTAATAATTTAAATTTTGAGGAAACCTCCAATTTTTCTCCCCAAGACCCCGACCATCCCTCTTTGTGGCCACCTTTACCTAAATCAGACGAAGAATTAACCGCCTTAAGAAATCTCTTGATGTCTCGTGAAATTAGCCAGCTCTCCTACCTCAGCCGCCAAATGGTCGATCCTAATCAACGAGCCCAAGCCATTAGTCAGGTCATCACCGAGGCCTTGCTTTTAAGAAGCCATCGAGACGAAAAACTTCAGACCGTTTTAGGCCCCACGGTGGAAAGAATTGTTACTTCCTCCGTTAGGCGCAGTCCCGAGACGTTAGCCAATCAAATATTCCCAGTCATCGGCCCAGCCATCAGGCGCGCTATCTCTGAAACCTTCATCTCCATGCTCCAAAACTTTAACAGCACTCTCGAAATGAGTCTGTCCTTAAAAGGGTTAAAGTGGCGCTTGGAGGCCTTTAGGGTTAAAAAGCCTTTTAGTGAGATTGTGCTCCTGCACACTCTTCTCTACCACGTGGAGGAAATTTATCTTATCCACGCCGAGACCGGCTTAGTGCTCGACCACTTAGTCTCAGAAGGAGGGGAGACTAGAGACGCCGATTTAGTGGCTGGTATGTTTACGGCCATTCAATCTTTCGTTAAAGATAGTTTTTCGGCTGAAAGCGGCGATAATTTAGAAAATCTTCGCTTTGGCGAGCGTACTATTTTTCTGCGCCGAGCAGATCCGGTTTATCTGGCTTGCGTGGTGCGCGGAAACCCTCCGGCTAGTTTAAATCAAAAGCTCCAAGAGGCCTTGGAGCTAATGGTCGTCGACTGTGCCGAGGATTTGGGTAACTTTAAGGGCGACACTGAACCATTTAAAAAGTGCCGTCGGTATTTTGAAGATTTTCTTCAAGCGCGCTATCAAGAAAAGCAAGAAAAACCATCTTTAGCCTTAAGGCTTCTCCCCTTTAGCGTGATAGCGGCCGCGCTCTTGTTTTTTATATTTTCTTCCCTTAATAGTAAAGTTGAAAACGGCTATAAAAGAGAAATCCAAGCTAAGAGCATAACTCTAGCCGCCGCAGTTGAAAAATCTAAGGAGCGTCGGGCTCAAAACTTTCAAGAAGCCATTGATTTGCTTAACTCCGAGCCGGGCATAGTGGTGGCCGGCTCGGCCTTTAGCCCCGAGGGCTTTTGGGAAGTAGTCTTATTAAGAGACGCACTGGCTAAAGATCCGGCGGAGATCCTTAAAAGTAAAACTAACATCAATCAATCTCAAGTTAAAATAATCAATCGACCCTTCGTCTCCCTTGATGAGGCTATAGTCAACAAAAGGATACGGCAGGCCGTTAAACCTTTAGAGGGAGTGGATCTAAAATTTAACGGGGCGACAGGGCAACTAGTTTTATCGGGCTCAGCCCCTTTAGGCTGGATTTTAAACGCCCGGGAAAAGGCCTTATCAATACCTGGAGTGGTTAGTTTAGACGCGACTAGGCTAGTTGACCCCCGCACTAAAGCTATGGAAGATTTAACGAAGGCTATTAACGGGGTGGTTATTTTATTTCCAACAGGTAAAGACGAGCCCATTGCGGAAGATAAACCAAAATTAATTCGGGCGGTGGATAATATCGCGGCCTTAGAAAGACTGGCCTCTGAAATGGAGATGCAGGTTACTTTATTTATTTATGGGCACGCTGATAGCGTGGGACAAGATAGAGTAAATTTCGAGTTAAGCGAAAAAAGGACCAAGACTGTGGCCGCTATGCTTTACGGCCGAGGCTCGTCTATTCCTATAGTTAGTTACGGTTTGGGTAGCCAATTTTCTACCAAGGGTGAGGGTGGAGAATCGCGCGAAGATGCCAGTAGCCGGCGCATTGAGTTTAGGGTGCGGCTGGCTCAAAGCCCACCAGTATCTAAGATAGATTATTAATTTTCGACTTCAAGTTTTTTTTATCTTAATTGAGTTTTGTTTGATTTTATATAAATAGATAATTTTTTATATTAATATAAATTTTAAGTCGTTTAGCTGACCTAAGCCTTCCAGCTTACAAAGACTAAGCCTTAGCGCTCTAGTGATTTGGCTTAGTTTGGCTAGTCTTAGCCTTAGATTATTTTAGAGGGCTTTGCCTCTGAACTTTGAAAGAGGAAGCTAAGTTTAAGGGTTATAAAAAAATCTGTAAAATAAAAAAAATTATAAAAAATAGATTCTTTTTAGTGGCCTTAGTCGATTTCGCCTAATGCTTTTTTTCTTTTAATCTTGGCTTCATAGGTTTAACCTAAACTCTTTGAGTTCCTTGGGGCTCGAGGTTTATTTTAGTGTCTGTTCACCAATGTGAACGTTTAAGGGCCAGTTCACAAGAGAGCACAAGAGAGAACGATGCGGTACCAAGCCTGTTGAAAGGGAAGACACGTACCTCAACAATGTAGCCCCCTATAGGAGCTTAGTAATTTTAACATTAATCCAAGTTAAAATATATGGTTGGAGCAGAGAGCTAAGTAGAAACCTCAAAAGAACTAATGTTGATCGAAGCGCAAAAACCTCTTAAAATCAAAATAGTCTAAAAAATTAACTAGTAATATGGCTATGTTACAAATTTAAGGATTGATAAAGGGTACTTTTTGCGCTGCGATCAATGTTAAGATCTTAAGGGTATGCTAAAACTTAATTACAAATCGAAAGTCGCTACCAGCCGCAACGTGGGAAAAAAAAGAATTGGTGAACGGTTACTTATTTGACAAGTTGTTAAGAATATTTTTAAGCAATATATTGTATTACATTGCTTAATTATACAAAATATTCTGTGTTACAAAGCGCCAAAATAAAAGCCTCGGGATTTTTGCACAATCCTTATAGCTCAAATTTATTGCATTAGAAATCGACCTGTGGCAAAATACAATCATCTTTACGGCTGAAAATGCTTTCTCAAACCATTTTTTAGCCAAGTTATTAAGCGCCTCGGCTCGTCTTTTCTTTTAGCCACAATAGAACTATATTCTCCGCGAGCGCTTTTCTTGGGCCACTTTTTCGGTTAAGTCCGAGTCGATTTAAGGTCCTTTTAATTGGCCGATGGGCCTATTCTGGTTGGGACTCGATTGGGTACGAGTTCTATGCCAGGTTGTGGTTCGCGGCCGGAAATCTTTTTGATAGCCTATTTATTAGGTTAAAAAATGATTTTAAAATAACTCCGGGCTCGAGCGTT
>JAITQT010000134.1 GCA_031288745.1 Deltaproteobacteria bacterium | reverse complement strand
AGAGACATTGCCCACCCGAAGGTGTGGAGGCTCATCAACGGGATGGTACGGCAAGCAATATTTATGCCAGTAAAAGCGGTTTAAAAAAAAATTTTGACGCTTTTGCCCTGCCCTCCAGCCGATGAGTTTGACTTCGCCTAAGCTAGCGTAGTAAAAGACTTTAACTGTATATTTATAATCTATGCATTTGGCGGGTTAAATGGAAAGATTAACGAAAGTCGGCGAGGCGTGGTAATAAATCTAGGTAGAGCTGTTGAAGGTCAATTTATTTTATTTAGGCCCAGATCCACGTAAGGAATTCAGAGTAGAAGGACCGTTAGTTTCGTTTGTTTGATAAAAAAACTGTTGGCGCCAAGTTTAAACCCCAAGAAGACCTCGTTGAGGCTCTAGCTATGTGCTCTTAGTTTTCGTTTTTTTTAGCCAACACTATTTATCCTCTCCATGAGAGGCGCTACTGGCCTAAAGAATTGGTTCGCTAAATAAGAAGATAAAAATGTACGTAAAATTAAAAATTATTTTCGTTCATGGACCTTGGCCCCACTCGACGGACCATAGCTTAGCTAGCCCCGCTTACCTTATGAGGGCGAGAAAAGGGTGAGCTAAGTAAGCGAGGAGGTTTTTTTAATGTTTCACGACTGTTTATCGGATAGACTTGTTATCGAGTGTTTAAGGCTTTATCGACGTTTCAAAAACCGAGGTCTGATTGGTGGCGCCAACAATATTGGCGGTTTATTGATACCGGCTCAAGAGACCTTAAAAGTTTATAATGACCCTAAAGGGCCGAATATTAAGCGATTGTCTCGTTTGAATTCTTCTAGTTTAGTCGTGTTTTGTGTGGCACTTAATTTGCAATAAAAAACTTTCTGGCTTATTCTAAAAGTGCTAATTTGCTTAAGCTAACTTTGGGCTGTAAATAGGCCCGGCCGAGTCTTTTAGTTCCCACCGACCAAATCAAATATCATCAGATGTTAAGGAGAAAATAAATTGAGCGAACGTATTATTTCACATCAGCCACTTATTGGCTCCGACATAGATGCCCCCGTAGGCCTCGCTCCAGAAGCAGGTTCGCTTGAGGCGGTCCCTCAATTTTTTCGCGATGCTCCGCCTCCTTCTCCAAGGTTAGCTTTCGATATACCTAACGGCGCGGCTGCTTTAAACGGTGCCCAGAACGCGCGACAACCAGTTCCCCAAGGGCCGGCTGTACCGGCCGGCCCCAGGGAATCGGCTGCTGCTGCTCCTCCACGAAGGCGGGCGGTGCCTGCGGTCCTCCAAGGTCCGCAGGCCGCGGTGGCCCCTCAAGTGCCGGCGGGGGTTGAAGCCTCCCAAAGGTCTCCGGCACCGCCCAGCGGCAGTGATGGCCCCCCCCATCTGGGTATAGGCCGTGCGGTAAACAGTCGCTCATTTCTAGGTTCTACCACTTATTTTAATGCGGTTTACAACCACACCGATTATTATGCTGCGGAAGTTCTTAACCGTTCTGCCCGCGAAGCCGCCGCTCGAAATCCTAGTCTCACCCCGATAATGCTCGACAGCGGCAAGGTGGCTTTAATGCCCAATCTCGGCCGATTCAGCGCTGAGGATATCCAGAGCTTCATAAATATTGGAGCTAAAGTTTACGATCAAATTCAAATCGGCTCATACGACGAAAGCCGGCTCGACCAAATCCCTCCTGCCGTGGGCGAAGATTCAGTTTGCGCGCTCATGTGGTACCTTCAGGCATTAGCGGCCTCCAAGGCCTCTAGCTCGGCCGGATTTCCAGAAGGTGAGGCATCGGCTGCGGCTACGGCTAAGGAATTTAATGTCGGCGGTATGCTCATAGATGACCAAAACGGAAAAATAAAGCATTTCCTAGACCTAGCCAGTTCTTACGGCCGCAGCTCTGATCACTTTACGCGATATCAGATAGATCGCCATACCAGTCCACGCGGAGTGGACGTGTTGCGCACCTTTATGCCTTACAACGCGAATTCAGTCCTCTATCAAAAGCTTCCTGACGACACTCCAGCTCAGGGCGCGAAATTACTCTACGTTAAAATGGAGCCGTTCGGTTACCGAGGCCTATCAACCAAAGAAACAGCTCATCCCGAGTGGGCTCTACGAAAAAATCGCCCTGCTCTCGAACCGGGTTTTAAGGGTGCCCTAAACCGTTTTTTCATCAACTTAAAAGAGACCTTAGCGCGCATCTTTAGCTTAAACCCCGATAGGGCGGCCATAAATGCGGGGACTCACAATCTTGAGAAAGTTTCGGGCAATGTGGTCGAAAACTTTTATCTCCTTATTGATAGACTTAAGGCTAACTATAGAAGAAATTCCGCCCTCGCTCCGATTATACGCGATTTGAATTTAGTTAGGGTCGACTCGTCTCATGGTGGCGTGCATATGGCTCTCAAAGCCCTTAATACTGCTGAGGCGCAGGTAGCGGCTCTAGCCGACGATCCTAATGGCCAGAAGCAAAGTTTTTTGGATTTATTGGGCCGTTTTAAGGAAGAGCTAATTTCTAAAGTTGGCGATCACCCCGAACTTCGCTTTGGTAGCGAGGTAATATTAACTAGAGATGATTTTGGTCCGATTTATCCCCGGCCTTTGAGTTCTCCCGATTGGGAGGGAGAGGTTCGTTTTGAACGTGACCTAAATCCTCAGGAGGCTTATACAACCGAATCCCATTTTAACCTCATTCTTCAAGACCGAGGACAGGGTCGGGAAGATGATATTGAAACGTTTATTGATGATTTTGGTCGTCAAATGAATCTGGGAATTTATGATCCTTTTACGGAAGAAAGGTATGATATTCCACCAATTCCAGATTACGCTCGTAGTGCTGTGCGCCAAAACGTTGTGGCTAACCCAAATGCGGTGCCGTACGTAGATGAGGCCCCAGACGGATACGCGCCGCAGGAACCAGTAAGGCCCGCGCCCTACTACGACACCCGTACCGACCCAACCGTTCGCAATCGTATTTTCCTAGATGCTAGCCTGGTTCCAATGCCGCTGGACGACGTACGTTATCGCTACCAAAACGTCGAAGACGCCTTGGTTCGTATTAGTGGCGGGAGCCAGCAATTCGCCAATAGCGTTCGAGCCATTATGAATCAAGGGATTCTAACCGATTTGGTGGCCACTAGCGAGTATCAGTTCGCCACACAGACCGGGACACAGTTTTCCAATTCGAATATAAGAGTTGATGAGCTTAGGTTTTTCCTCACTAGGATAACCCCACGGCCAGCCGATGGCGAGCCAGCGCCCGAATCGGTGGAATATCGATTTGAGATAGTCAATCGTGATTTCAGGCCGGAAGTGAATTTGGATAATCCCAACCCCCCCAACTCTGTGAGCCCAGTGATCCCGCCTAACCCCAACGACCCGGCGCATTACGCAGGGCACATGCAGCATAGATTGAGCTTTACCTTGACTCACAATACTAGAACCGAAGAGGTAAGCGCTAGAGGGCTTGAGGGTAGCGTAAGATACAATGTTAAAAGGTTCATTGATCAACCCCCCCCACAAAATCAAGGTGCTTAAGAGGCTTAACTCGTCGTTCGTTTTTTTCGAAAAATTTGCTAAATGATAGATTAGCCTACGTAGCCTTACGACCCTAAGAGCAAAGGGAGAGGCCCTCTCTTTAGGTGCTGGTATTTTTTTTCTCGCCTAAAAACGAGAGCCGCTAAATTTCTAAGAGGTGGCTCTAAAGCCCCTTAGGATCAAATTTCTGAGGAGGTGGCATTTTTTGGATTAAATTTTGACCGCTAAACGAGTTAGTTCCCTGTTGTTTAAGCTTTTTTTCTTTCAGATTTTAAGCTTAACCCCGGCGAACCGCTCAAGATTTTGATACGTTCTATAGAATTTAATTTGGTTTATTTGTGTCCGTTCACAAGAGAGAACGCTAATGTAGCCCCCTATAGGAGTTTAGTAATTTTAACATTAATCAAAGTTAAAATATATGGTTGGAGCAGAGAGCTAAGTAGAAACGTTAAAAGAACTAATGTTAAGAACTTAAGGGTATGCTAAAACTTAATTACAACTCG
>JAITQT010000247.1 GCA_031288745.1 Deltaproteobacteria bacterium | reverse complement strand
ACCACCGGCGAAGGCGGCATGGTCACCACTTCCGACGAACGCTTTTATTTAAAAGCCCTGTCGATACGCCAGCATGGTCAGAGGGAGCCTGGGTCTAATATCCACCAAGTTTTTGGGCTCAACTATAGGCCTTCCGAGATACACGCCCTTTTGGGTTTAGCTATGATGGCTAAAAGCGAGTGGATTCTGGCCGAGCGCCGAGCGGCGGCTAAGGTTTACGACGAGCTTTTGGCTTCTAGCCCAGTTAAACCGGTCTTAGCCCCGGAGGGTCACCGACCTTCATATTATAAATATATGGCCCTATTACCCGAAGGAGTGGATAGACTTAAGGTTAAAACTAGGCTAAGGGAAGAATTTGGGGTGGCCTTAGCCGGTGAGGTCTACGCCGCCCCAGCCCACCGTCAACCTCTTTGGGAGAGCTACTCCGACCGTCTGGCTGCGCCTTTGGAGAGTTTACCTAACGCAGAAATGGTAGCCAGGCGTCAGATCTGTTTACCTATTTGGCCCGGCTTAACTCGCCAAGATCAGAATTTAGTGGCCGAGAGTTTGTTATCAATTATATACGACGAGAGTCGTTGAGATAAAAAGAGGGGAGCGCCCTATTTTTTAGCCACTAAGGTGCCCCTATCGCTATTTTTAATAAAGGAAAACCGATGAAAATCACCGCTGTTTTAGGGAGTCCCCGAATAGATTCCAACTCAACTAAGCTAGCCGAGGCGGCCTTAAGAGCGTTGGAAGCTGATAAACCAGAGATCAAAAAGTTTATCTTAAACGATCTTAAGATAAAGGGCTGTCAGGGTTGTTATAGTTGTAAAGGTAAGACCGAGACGTGTGCCTATGCCGACGATATTTTTCGAGTCCTGGCCTCGGCAGCCGATTGCGATATGTTGATTTTGTCTGGGCCCATATATATAGGCGACGTTATTAGCCAGCTTAAGGCCTTTATCGATCGCTGTTTTAGCTGGTTAAAGCCTAATTATTTAAATCAGCCGCAGCCCAGCCGCTTATCATCAGGTAAGAAATTGTTGTTTATAGTCACTCAAGGAAATCCTGACCCAGATTGCTATAGCGGAGTGCTGAAGACCTATCAAAGCTTTTTCGAAAGACTTGGTTTCACCGTTAACCTCTTTGTCGCCTCGGGCCTTGCCCCCGGAGCTTTAGAGTTTAACGACCATCTCTTAAAAGAAGTGGCTGAGATGGCTATGTCTTGGTAATGTTTTTTTTCTTTAGAGCAGTTCAAGATAAATTGCTGAAAAAAGGAAACTTGATTAAACGAAAAAAAAACCTCCATCAATATTGTTGCGCCAGATTTCCTGAATTGGCCAGATGGAGAAGGTACAAATATAAAAGCTTTTTGGCTTATTAGTAGATTAATCTGTTAATTTTTTAAATAAACAGTTTTCAGCTATTAGTTTAAAATAAAATCTAATAGTAATTATAATGTCATTTAGAACGTATAAAAACGTGGCTTCCAGTCGGAGACTACTTATGATTACCTTTAATTTTTGTTCCTAAGCCAAATATTGATGCTCTCCTTGTAACCGTTCACCAAGTCTTTTGTCCCCACGTTGCGGCTGGCAGCGACTGTCGAGTTGTAATTAAGTTTTTGCCTACCCTTCAGATCTTAACATTAGTTCTTTTGAGGTTACTACTTAGCTTTCTGCTCCAATCAAAAATTTTAACTTAGATTAATGTTAAAATTACTAAGCTCCTATAGGGGGCAACATTGTTGCGATATGTGTCGTCCCTTTCAATAGGCTTATCACCGCAATTTTTTCTCTTGTGAACGGGCCCTTAAAAGTTCACATTGGTGAACGGACATCTTTCCTTGGTCCTCCAAATTTGCTGCGTTTATGCATCCATGATTACATCATCAATGGCGGGCCTATGCGGTTTGGGGAGTTAAAACTTGCTTAGCCAAACGAGCCGATTGTTAAATTATCCTGCCCTGATAATGGCCGCCCTAACAAAAATATAGTCATTAAGACTGGCTTGGTTGTCTGTTAGGAGATTTTCAATCTAACAGACTATAAAGTTTTGCCGAACCTACGCCATAATCTCAAATATAAAGAGGCTCTTGATATTTTCGAGTCTACTGATAGAATCATTTTATAGCTCCTAAGACCTACTTTAATTTTCTTTAGTTGGCGGTCGAGCCAGTTGGTTTAAGTATAACAGTCGGCTAAGTTTGGTTAACAGCCTTAATAGCCTAGGTCACAGGTTGCACAGAATGAAAATATTTTAAGTAATACCCGCACCCTCTGAAAGCAGCGCAGGATAAACGTTTATTGAGTCGTAACCGTTCACCAAATTTTTTTTTTCCCCACGTTGCGGCTGATAGCGACTTTCGAGTTGT
The DNA here is from genome assembly GCA_031288745.1 of Deltaproteobacteria bacterium. Lineage (GTDB taxonomy): Bacteria > Desulfobacterota > Desulfarculia > Adiutricales > Adiutricaceae > JAITQT01. The sequence continues at coordinate 4,356 of JAITQT010000247.1, read as the reverse complement.
AATTGAGTTATAGCATACCCTTAAGATCTTAACAGTAGTTCTTTTGAGGTTTTTACTTAGTTCTCTACTCCAACCATATATTTTAACTTGGATTGATGTTAAAATTACTAAGCTCCTATAGGGAGCTACATAGTTGTGGTACGTGTCGTCCCTTTCAATAGGCTTGGCACCGTAATGTTCACTTTTGTGAACTGACACTCTAAATTAGATAGTCGGCCGGTTGGATACCGAAAGCAGTGGGGCTGAGGCAAGTAACTATGCGGAGTTTATAGTCTTGAGAGTCTTTAAGCTTCTCGGCTAGATCTATAGTATCCCCCATAGCCACTGTACCGTCTTCGTTTTTAGTTAAGAGCACGGCCTTGGGGCGAAGATTATCTTGACTGCGGGTGGAGGAGGCTAGGCACAGCTGGCTTGAATCTAATAACAATAGGCTGCCCACGGGCCAAGGGCCCATGATTTCGGAAAAAAGGCCTAAGATTAAGGGGTCAAGTTTTTCCCCTTTAAGGGTGCTCATCTCTCTTAAGGCCTTCGATGGGCTTAAGGGCTCTGGCCTAAAGGGTCGCCACGAGGTCATGGCCTCGTAGTGGTCGGCGACGGCTATAATTTTACCGTTAAGGCTTTGCGGCTTAACTTCTTCGATTTTCGGGTAACCTTTAAGGTCATAGCCTAAATGATGCTCGCAAACCGGCTGGAGCATGGAAAGCTTTAAGGCGTAGCCGGCGTTAAGCCTAATTATTCTAGCTACGCCCCCTAGAGGATGATTGTGAACGGCGGCTAGATCACGCCCATCAAGAGAAGTGGTTTTATCGACCGCGAACTGGTAGTCGCCGGCTTTACCTAAGTCGTGGAAGAGGGCGGTTAAGCCAAGTTGCTCGAGGCGAGATCTTGAGTAGCTTAAGCTATGGCCCATAGCCATCGAAAGTAAGGCCACGTTTAGTGAGTGGGTGAAGAGTTGATCGCCGTGGTCTCTGACCGTGGTCATGGCCATGTAGATAGAGGGCTGGGTAAATAAGAGATCGATAAATTCTTGAACAACCCTTTTGACTTTCTGCACCCCGGCTTTTTTACCTGTGATTAATCTTTCGACTAAGGCGTGAAAGACGGTTAAGGCGTGAGAGTAAAGCCTTCTAGCTTGAATCTTAGCCTCGGAATTCCCTTTCGCTTTAACTATTTTCCTCAAACCCCCGTCTGAGGCCGCCTCCCCATCTTCGCCTGATAATCTCTTATCTTCGTCTTGGCTAGCGCTAACCCAGCCCCCTTGAGAGGCTAGAGTTTGATTGAGCCAAAGGAAAGGATTGGGTTGATTTTTGGCCTGACTAAGAGTTTGGACCATGGTCACGATGTCTTCGTCGGTCAGAAAGTCGACTATAGAAAAATTAAGGCCATTTATCTGCCTTTGCTGAAAGAATTCAGCCATTTTAAGAGAGGTGAGCCACATAGTGGGGGTGTAGATTATGCGCTCGTCGTTAAGGAAAAAGCGGAGCCGATAGAGACTAAAGTTAGCCGACCGACCCGTCTCCCAAACGGAGGTCAAGGCGTTTTTAAAATTTAAAACTATGTCGGAAAAAAGGCGATTGTTGGATTGGTGGATCTTGACGACCTGAATCAGCCTAAAGAGGCTATGAAGTATGACCTCACCTTCGGAGGCTGATTTACCGCTTAGGTTATTTTGGCTCATATATCCCCCTTAAAAGCGGGATCGCTCTTGGAGTTAGTTTTTTCGAGTTTTTTTGGCGCTTCGATTTTATCCGAGACTTTTAAAGCCTTAGGCGCTTTTTGGCTTAGTTTATCGTCAAGGGAGGTTTTTTTTGGACTATCAATAGAAGAGCTATCAGAGAAGTCCTTAGTTTCAAGGTCTGAGAGTTTAGAAGTGGCCACTACCTTAACAGCGGGTTCGCCAATGGGCTCTTTGGGCGCTTTAGGGCGCATCTTCCGAGTTTCATGGCGCTTATGAGCCCCCTCCGTTGGCTTAGGGCTTTGGGAGGGGCTATTATCAGCTACAATCTCTTTCTTTTTTTGGGCTTCGCTCTTAGCTAAGCGAACTGCCTTTTTGGCCTCTTCTAAACCGCGGCGGGCGGCTGAGCGGATGGCCTTAAAAAAGCTGCGAGAGGCTGCTTCGGCGATTTGCCCTCGCCCCATAAGAGTTAGGGCCATGGCCGCTCCGGCGCGGTGCACCATTTGTTGCTCTAAACCGTAACTAATAAAGGCCATAAAACTTTTGCCGTTTAGCACTTTGGATAGAAAATTAACCGTATTTTCAGAATTAGCAGCAAAGCCAAGGCTTCGATAGCAGTTAAGAAGCGCAGTTTCGCTGCGAGAAATGGAGCTTTCAAAGCTAGTAACTAGAAAGCTCATTAAAGCCCGCTCAATAGAATGGTTGCGATTAAAGCCAATGGCTGCGTGGATTTTGTTGCTAAGAGCGGGATCGATTTCGTTAAGTAAGTGAGGTAGGTTAGCTATTAGTTCGGGTTTAACTCTTAATAAGGGCGGGGCCGCCGCTTGGCGAACCGAAGGTGCGGGGTGACGGCTAAGACCGGATAAGAGGTTGGTACATTTTTCGGGATTATCTTTAACCAAATCGATCAACTCTAAGATATGTTCGGTAGAAAGAGAGTTAATGAGATAGAGCGCGGTTTCGGCGGAAATATTATCAGAAACGCTGGCTAGGGCTTTGAGAGCGGCTTTAGAGACGATTTTATCCTTACTTTTAATGGAAAGATTAATTAGCTCTTTTATTGGTACCGTTCGCTGGGCCAATAAAGTTAGCCAGCGCTCGAGATTAGCCATTGATTCCAAGCGGACTTGGGGCGAGAGTTTTTTGGGGAAATTAAAAGAGATAAGTCCTTCTAGGCAGTCGTCCGTAGCTAATAGGGAATAAAAAGTTTGGCTTAGCCCTTCGAGCCGAGGCGTCCGTCGGTCGTATTGCTCCACCTTTTCAATTAGAGAAAGAATTTGGGTAAATGAGCCGTCAGCTAAGGCGAACTTAACCGCATGAGCTAAAAAAGAGAGGGCCGGGCCGCACTGCCTTAGATTTTTGAGGCGAATTAAGACCTCGAAAACCGGGGCCGTGCCCATTTCTAAGGTTAGCGGTTCGCTCTCTTTAACCGTAAGTCGGTTTAAGTTGTCGCGGTCAGTTTGGGATAATTCCAATAATTTAAAGGCCTTTAGGTCTTCGTCGGAATCGGTTAGGCTCTCTAAGTTATTGCGTCTATTGGCTTTTTGGAATTCGTCGAGGGCCTCGAAATCGGTTTGGGCAATGGCTTGGCCAGGGCTAGCTTGGGCCAAAATGGAAAATAGGGCGGCCACGGCCGCCGGTCCCTCATCCTTGGCCCCCGGTTGGGCTAAGCTTTGGTTTCGGCCGACTCTTTGACCAGCCGATAGGGCGGCGATTTCAGAGACAGGGTCGATATCCCAAAATTCGTTGGCCGTTTTGTATTTAAGGCCCTGGAACTCGTAATCCCACATGGCCGTGACTAGATCGTTTTCGTCTTCTTCGCGTAGGATGCGGAAGCTATTTAGTAAAATGATAAATTTTTCTAATTCTTCGCTAGTTAACCCTTCTTGAAACTCGAGCCACTGCACCCCGTCGCGGAAGAGGGGAAAGATTAAACTCGGCTCCCCGGGCTTGTCTTGATGGACCACTTGGCCTTGGAATAATAAGCTATCAGGATCGATAAAAAAGCGCAACGCTTCGTGTTCCTCTAAAAAGGGCGATAACCACTGGAAACACTTATTCATTGACTCGCGGCGAATGGACGAATTGGTAGGATAGAGGGCGCAATTTTTAATAGCCACCACTAACAGCTGGAGTCCAGCGGTGATTTGGCTCGTCAGCTCTTGGACCGTAATCGCCTTTTCGACGAAATTATCGGATTGGAGCGCCTCGGCTTGGTTATCATCGTGGTTATTGGTTGGAGAGTGGCTCATGCCGTATCCGTGATTTAAGCTTAAATTTTTCTTAGGCTAGGCTAAAGGTCTTTTTCTCTCGTTCTATAACAATGATCGAAGCGCAAAAAAGACCCGTTATCAGTCCATAAAATTATAACATAGTCTTATTACTAGTTAAATTTTTAAGCTATTAAGCTTTTAAGAGGTTTTTGAGCTTCGATCTATAATAATAATTTAAATTTTTACACCGGTGCACAAAGATAATTTCGGGGATTTCGGAACATGCTTATTCTGGACCGCTCCTGTCCGATAGGCTAAGTTGTATTTCTAACGGCCGTGGTTTATTAAGTCGTCTCCCTTGTATTATACTCTGCTTAGAATTTCTGCGGCCCTCCCAAGGGATTTGGGAGGCATAAAAATAGTTTTGTTTACCACCTTAGGTTACTGACCTTATTTGTTTATAAAATG
>JAITQT010000245.1 GCA_031288745.1 Deltaproteobacteria bacterium | reverse complement strand
TGCTAAAATTTAATAATTTATAAAGACGGCTGATTTTGAAAAAATTTTAAAGTCTGCCGCGGCGGGTTCCTTTAAATTTTTAAAAATTTTTTGCGACTTTTTTAGTGGCGACTAATTAGTGAAGATATCAACCCGCATAGTCCAGAATATAAGCAAAAATAATGCCAGCGCTAACTAAAGATAAATATTAAATAATATAGATAACGCAAAATTTGTGTTAATAATTTTAGAACTATGGCAAATTTTTTACTCGATTAGCTGGATTATGTGTGCCAAGATCGAAATATCCCTGTTGGCAGCAATTTTCTTGCCAATTTCCATACACAAAAGGTTCTAGATTTTGGGGCTCGCGTCGAAGTTGATTTGTTGGCGCACTAATCAGATGTATCAAAAATAATAACAAGTTCCAGTGATCTGGAAAAACTCAAATAAAGTTCCTGTCAACCAGAGACTCATGTAAATATTTTTACTAAAAAACCGCAACCGATAGTTAGGCGTTTTTAAAAAAATGGCTAAGTTGGGCTTGGAGTGAAATTATTTTAGAGCCACCGTTAATTGTTATAAAGAATTATTTTATATAACGGCCCAAATCATGTCAAGATTTTTTTTAATCTTTTAGCCCAATAATTAAGTCAAAAAAAGCTAAGGCCATTACCCACTATAACTCTGCTTAAGATTAAAAAGAGCGGGAGCCTTATTATTTATTCGCGCTTAGGCTTTAAAGCCTATAGCTAGCTTAATAGAGAGCGAGGGGAAATAAAGAGTTGGTTGTTTTTCGTAGTTTTACAAAAAGATAGATCGCTGTTATAATTCATTTAACACAAAATTAATGTTCAATTTATGATGGGAAATTCGACTTTACCAAAACTTGATCGAAGCGCAAAAACCTCTTAAAAGCAAAATAGTCTAAAAAATTAACTAGTAATTTGGCTCTGTTACAATTTTAAGAACTGATAAAGGGGACTTTTTGCGCTTCGATCAAACTTAAAAAAACAAAATAGTCTTTAGCCTCTTTGTTCCACCAAAAAATATCTCTGGCCCTCTATCTAGGAGGCTAAATAATAAAAACTAGATATAATCTCTTCGTTAGGCAAAAAAAAAAGCAACTAGGACGAGGAGAAAGCAAAATTTAAGCCTCGCGTCATTAATATAATGTTTAAATTCTTTATAAGCCGCTGGAGAGGCGCTAATTCTCTTGAGAAAAAAGCGCGCTTAATTTTTTTGGTAGCGGCTTTTTTATTTATATTGCCCCCTCTCGTCTTTTTGGCCTTTGGCTGGCTAGCTTTTGAGGTCCCTAGTTGGGATATTCCCGTTTCTCCCACTGTTTTTAGTTATGACGGTAAGCTCCTGGAAGTTCGGCTAGCTAGCGACGGTCGCTGGGTTCTTCCAGTTCGCCTCAATCAAATGGGCCATTATCTGCCCAAAGTCGCGGTGTCGGCTGAAGATAAACGGTTTTTTTCTCATTTAGGGGTGGACCCGCTGGCCCTGGCGAGGGCCTTGGCCCAAAATATGTCGCACTTTAAAGTGATCTCAGGGGCCTCGACCATAACCGTGCAGACCATTAGGCTACTTAATCCTGCTCCTAGGACTTTGTGGTCTAAATATAGGGAGTTTGTTCAAGCCCTTAAGCTAGAACGAATATTGAGTAAAGAAAAGATCTTAGAGCTTTATCTCAACCTAGCCCCTTTTGGAGGAAATCTTCGAGGTGCTGGGGCAGCCTCTTGGGCCTATTTCCAAAAAAAACCCTCCGATCTAACCCTAGCTGAAAGCGCCCTTTTGGTGGCCGTGCTGAGGGGCCCTTCTTGGTATCGCCCTGATCGCTGGCCTAAAAGAGCTGAAAATAGAAGAAATTTAATTTTAAGTAGGCTCCTCTCTCGTTCTATAATAAACTTACAAGCCTATAATCGAGCCCTTACCGAGCCAGTCAAGCCTAAGCGCTACGATTTTCCGGCTCTCGTGCCTAGGTTGGCCGATCGGGTCTTAAGGGAGAGTGATCATAGCTGGAATTGGAATGGGCCGGGCTTTATGGGGCTCATTTCTTCAATTGATTCGCAGGTCCAAAAGAATCTGGAAACGAGGCTAGGGCAAGCGCTAGCCGATCTACCAGTTGAAATTAGCGGAGCTGGGGCCGTGTTAGATAACGAAAGCGGTCGCGTTTTAGCCTATGTAGGTAACGCTAGGCCCGAGGGACCAGCCGGTTTCGTCGATTGCGTCTTGGCCCTGCGCTCCCCCGGTTCGACCTTAAAGCCTTTCGTATATTTAGCCGCCTTCTCAGAGGGGCTAATCACCCCCTCCACTTTATTGGCCGACACCCCTTTAGGCTTAGAGGGCCAGGCCCCTCGTAATTTTGACCTCTCCTATCGGGTTGAGGTTTCCGTTAAGACGGCCTTAAGTCAATCTTTAAACGTCCCGGCGGTCAGGGTGTTGCGCCTAGTGGGGGAAAAAAAGGCCAGAGAGACTTTGGCTAAAGTGGGTATTTCCTTTGACCCGCAAGTTACTTACGGAGACTCTCTAATTTTAGGCGGGGTTGAAACCTCTTTAGAGAGATTATTAACCGCTTACGCCGTCTTAGCCCGCCAAGGGCGATTTATTAATCTCTCTCTTAATCCTTCCCATCGAGAGCCGCCTTCTAAGCTAAGCCCGGAGGGAGAGGTTTTTTCCCCCGGAGCAGTTTGGCTAGTTAATCACTGCTTAGTTGACGATACCCGCCTTGAGCCCTTTCTTAGAGGAGATAACTTAGCTATTAAGAGCGGCACCTCCCACGGGTTTCGAGACGCTTGGTTAGCCCTCTACAATCCCTCCTTCACGGCTATTTTATGGTTAGGCGACCCTTCCGGGCACTCTCGGGAGAAAATAAGCGGCTTAAAGGCTTTAGCCGAGCCTGGGGTAGCCTTGATGCGCTCTTTAGGAGCATCTAAGAGCTGGCCGCCTCCCCCTGCTGAGGTTTCTTCTTATCGAGCTTGCCCTCTGACCGGGGCCCCGGCCGGTCCCTTTTGCCCTTCGAGCGCGCTGGCCTTTCGTTTAACTTTGGCCGCCAAGCCTCACCCTTGCCGTCTCCACGTCTTAAGAGAAGGCCGGCTAAGCGAGTTTTGGCCCGATGAGTTTAAAGGTTTTGTTAGCCAAAGGGAAAGTAATTTAGGGCCTTATTCTAAAGTTTCTATCGTCTCCCCTGGGCCTAATTCGATTTTTGTCCTTTATTCTAAGGCCTCGGCCGCGCCCTTAAAAGCGGAAGGGACTATGGGCCCGGTTTACTGGTTTGTTGATGGCGAGTTTTTTCAAGCTGCGGGCCCGGAGCGAATCGTCTTTCTGCCGCTGACCCTGGGCCGCCATTCTATAACTTTAGTCGATAGCCAAAACAATATGGCCAAAAGCGTCTTTACGGTCATCGAGCCTAAAAGAGGGGCGGATATTCCCATTATTCGCCCCTCTGCGGCTAGGCCTCCGTCGTCGCCATAGGGGCGAGGTAAGGTGAGCCATAGCCGTTTAGCAGCGGCTTTTGTTAATTTAAATTTTAAAAATTCATATTTTGAGGTAAATATTTATGTCTAATAATAATGATTCTAGCTCTAAACCATATAAAGTACGCTTTATATTATTGATCTCTTTAGTTCTTTCTTTATTAGTTTACGCATCCCTCGATTTGGTAGGCTCTCTAGCTAATGGTAAGTTTTTTGGCCAGAAAAAAGCATTAGGGGCTTCTAGCAATAATCAAAACCCCCAAAACCTTCAAGATAGTCAAAGTAAGGTCAATTTTTCAGTTAAAGTCACTCTCTTTGAAGGCAATGTATCCGCCCCAAAGAACGAACCGACTATGGTTCTAAATTTTGATTTTACTCCGCCCTTTGAAGTGCAACCCAATGAAATTTTCGCTATTCAAAACGATTCGGAAAGGCTTTTTACTGATAATTTACCTGGCTCAAAGCTCTATTGGATCAATAAAGGCCACACTCTAATTTTAGACACCAATCTAACTAAAGAAGAATGGGAGTTAACCTTTCCCAAAAAACCTATCCAGATAAACTGGAAAGAGTCAATCCTTCCTAGGATACTTAAAACCACGGCGGGGACGGGGCCTGGAAAGTTACCCAATATCGTTATAAAGAGTCAAAGGAGCGCTCGGCTAGAGATTTCAGCCCCACCTTTCGAGGCCATGGTTGAGGCTGATCGTGGGCGAATCATTTCCAATTTACGGTTAACCTTTACTTTTAATCGCCCTATGATTAAAGATCAGCTAGACGCTAACTTGGAGATAAACTCTGATAAGCGGCCGATAGATATATCGCCTGATATATTTGAGAGCTATAGGTGGCTTTCGCCATACGAATTGCAGGTAATATCTCGCGATATGCCAGAAAAAGAATATAATGAAACAGTAATAGATAAAAAGTTTAAAGTTAGCTTTCGCCCTAACTTTATCGCTCTAACCGGCGAGAGCGCTAGATTACTAACAGGCCATCTTTTGGGCCCGGAGACCACCGATTCGACTTTAAGTGGTCCGCTAAAATCGGTTAACACCTTGGTTAAATTAGATGGTGACTCGTTTGTCCCTGATGCTTTTAAGTTATTGGCCTTTGAGCAAGACGGCTTTACGGATAAAGGAAAAGTAGCCTTAATGGCTATGTTTAACAAACCAGTTAAGGAGGAGGATTTTAAAGCTCTAATTAAGTTAGAAACTGGGGGTAAAGTGGACCAAAAGGGAAAAAATTTACCATATTCCATAGATAAAATTTTCTCGCGAGGACAGTCGTATCGATTAATTGTCGAGGGGGCTAAAAACGGCTCTTTGGCCCGACTTATTTTAAATTCTCTACCTAGTGCGGACGGGTTAGGCCGAAAATTAGATTTAGAAAAAAGCCTAACTATAAAAAATAAATTTATTATTTTGAATAGTCATCTAAATATAGTTAATAAGTATCCTTTTCAAACTTTTTTTGATATTCTAGTAGGCGATCAACTTGAGGAGGGCGATTTAAGTAAATTTATAGTTCTTGAGCCTCCTCTACCCTTTTTTAAGGCCTTTTTAACCTCCGACTATCGCGGGGCTATCAGAATCGTGGCCCCGTTTAAAGCCGATATCCCGACTAAAATTATCTTAAAGGCCGGTTTTCCCTCGGAAAATGGGATCCTTGACCAGGATACAGAATTTTTAGTTAAGCTCGATCCCCAGGAGGTAAATTTTTTGGCCTTTACCGGGCAAGGTCGTTATTTAAGTCCGCTTAATCCTCTCTTAGTGCGCCTAGCCGGACGAGGGGTTAAACAAACCCGCTTACAAGCCTGGCGTATTTACGAAAATAATCTCCCAGCTGTTTTAAACCTCTCTTATGAGCTTAAAACAACCGATGCGGTTAAGGTTTCTCTTAGATTGGCTAAGCCGTTGTTTGATTTTGACCTCTCGATAGATGAGCCTAACCAAGAGACATTTGATCGCTTAATCGATTTGGGAGATCTCTTAGAAAGTAAACCCGGGGCTTATGTTGTAAAGGCCTCCCCCACTAAATCTTTACCCCAACCAAGCTCTTTAAGGTCTCAAAATCGAAATTTTAATAATCGCTCTGATAAATATTACGACTTCGCCGATTTCCGCTACCATCCCGAACGTTATCTACCGGTAATGGTGACCGATATAGGCTTAACGGCCAAGGTTTTTACGGATAAGGTGGTCATCTTAGCCACTAGCCTAAAGAGCGCCCAAAGCGAGAAAGGCGTTAAAATTAAAATTTACGATAGCGCCAATCAAATTATATTTGAGGGCCTTAGCGGGGCCGATGGTCAACTTACGGCTCCCATTGACGGGAAAAAAGGAGTTTTTTTAACCGCTCAAAAAAACGACGATCTCTCTTATCTTTTATTAGGCCAAAGCCCGCGGGAACTCTACCAAAGTGGTTTAAATGATTTAAATGAATCGTATGATTCATACTATAGTGGGGAAGCTAAGTGGTTTGATGCCGCTGACGGGTACCTAGACGTGAACGCTAACCAAAGTCGACGACCTTATCTACTTAAGGGCTATGAAGGCTTTTTGGTTTTGCCTAGAGCGCTATGGAAGCCAGGAGAGACCATAAAAGTAAAAGGTTACGTTCTTGATACTAATCTTTTGCCACCTAAAGGGAAGTTTCCTTTGTTGTGGAAAGTATTTGATAGAGAAAATAAAACCCTAGAAGAAGGCTTAGTTGAGATAAGCGCGTTAGGGACGCTTGATTTTTCCTCACAGTTGCCCCCAACGATACGCTCTGGTAGATCCTCCGCGGCTATTTACGTCCCTGGTGAAACAGAGCCTCTAGCTAAGATTAATTTTGATGTCGAAGACTTTAACCCTCCTCGTTTGGCCTTAGATCTAATCTTAAAGCCCGAGAAAATATTTGGACCAGACCCTGAAATTGTCGCTAAGCTCTCAGCCGCCTACCTTTTCGGAGGCTCGGGGCAAGGCTTAAATTTTAGGCTAGAGGCCATTTCTGTTCCGGTTAAGTTGACTATGGATGGCTTTGAGGACTTTGATTTTAACCCGATTAGTACTCAAAAGAGCCTAGGCAGCCCAATCGCTACCCAAAAAATATTTTCCGAAGAGGGGGCTTTAGGCGATTCGGGGGGAGCCGAGGTAACCGTTAAGGTCCGCCGCCCAGTGGAATTGGTCGCCCCAGCCACAGACATAGACATAATTTTGTCCGTCCAGGCTGATAGCGGTCGCTGGGAAGCTATGAGTAAAAAAATAAGATGGTTAACCCGCCCTATCCTTTTAGGTCTTCGGGCCCCACCTGAAATCTCGTTAGGCTCTAGCTTAGCCTTATCTCTAGTCGCTCTTGACCCAAAGGGGGGAGAGAGTGTGAAAGGCCTTAAAGCTACTCTTTATACGGTTAGAAAAGTAAATTATAGAGACGTTCGAGGGGGGCATATTTATAATCATCAGGGCGAAGAGCTAATAGAACCGATAGAGTACGATATTAATTTAGATAACGGGCGAGGCGAGTTTATCTTTGAGCCTAAATCGGCCGGTCAATATGTTTTAATCGTAAAGGACCCTAAAAGTGACTATAGCGTTCGCTGGCCTCTCTTGGTCCAAGGCCAAGGGGGCCAGGCGGCCGAAGTTGACTCGGAAAAAGTTTTAATCGCCTTAGATAAGAGTTCTTATAAGAGTAATGATAAAGTCATAGCTAGCCTAAACGCCCCGTTCGCCGGGACGTTGTGGTTAACCTTGGAAACCGATAAACTTTTATGGTCTAAGGTCCAAAAGCTAAGCTCAACTCAAGAAACTATTGAATTTACGGCCCCGAGCCAGGTCCCGACTAACGCCTATTTGACCGCCGTGGTCATTAGAGCGGCCGGGGAAGGTCGGGTCATGGCCGAAGGAAAAGTCTCTTTAGAAATTGATAGGGCTCTTTCTCGTTTAAACTTAGCCGTAAAGGCCCCTAAAAGCTTTAAGCCCTCTACAAAAGAGACTATAGAGTTTAATCTAACCGATTGGGAGGGTAAACCCGCTTCTGGAGAGGCGACGGTGGCCTTAGTTGACGAGGGCGTCTTAAAGCTAGATAGATATAAAATAGCCGACCCGGCCTCTTATTTTTATCAAAGTAGACGCCAGGCTAGCCTTTTTTACGACATGCACGATCTTTTATTGCCCCTAGAAAAGAAAATCTATCCATTTTTGGCCCCCGGCGGGGGCGATGATGGGCGTATGGCCGGGCTTTTCTCACCCTTTAAGCGCTCTCAGTTGATTTTAACCCTCTTTGAGACCTCTGTGCCTATTGGTCCTGACGGCCGAGGCCAGGTGACTTTAGATATACCAGAGTATAGCGGCCAGGCCCGCTTAACGACTTTGGTTACAGGCAAGGGGCGCTTTGCTCTCACGGAGAGTTCAATTAGGATTAGTCGAGAGGTAACGGTGGAGCCTACTCTACCGTTAGCTTTAGCCCCCAATGATGAGTTTATAGCGCCAATTAGGGTCTTTGTTGATTCTAATGCCCCCTCCCCCCTAGAGATTAATTTAAAGCTCTCGGTTAAAGGGCCCTTAAAGGTGATAGAGGCTGGTGATTTATTACCAGAGGGCCTAAAATTACGCTTAGGGCCAGGAGAGGATAAAAGCTTTAGAGTCGCGCTAAAGGCCGAGGCTCCAGAGGGAGAA
>JAITQT010000370.1 GCA_031288745.1 Deltaproteobacteria bacterium | reverse complement strand
AATGTCAAGGGCTCTTAGAGGTAAATATAAAAAAATTACCTTATTTAATTTTTAATTGCTTTGTTTCCTCCAAATTTTTTAGGCGAGAATTCGGGCCGCCTTAAGTTGTGGACATTGGTTAATTAAGAGCTTAACAATTGGATAAGATTAGTTAAACACCTGGCTAGCCTAGGTTACCGATTGCACAGTTGGATATTTTTCATCAAATGAGTTAATTGATTTAGATGGCGACTGTATCAAATTATCTAATTCATCCAATAAGGCGACCTTCTCATTAGTTAATTTCTCAAGGTATAACATCTTTTCCTCACCTTCACTTTCAGTTCTGTTTCTAAGGGTCGTTTCCTTAAAGGCGTCTTCATCGCGTCTTAATTCTGTTAAAAAGTCCTACAGTAGCTCTGAAACTTGCAAAACTAGCTATTAGGAGTAATAACTCATTTAACCCGGGGTCCAATCTTAACGAATAATTCGGAGGCAGTATCCAAAACTGTCACACCTGCTACAATCAGTCGATGCGCTGTCATTTGAAGCGTGCCAAATTCCGATTCTATTAGGTATTGCTTGGATACTATTTTAGTTTTCCCGTCTTCTTGGTCAAGTAACCCGATAGCCGCATCAATTTTTTTTCGATTTCGCTGCTAGGTATTTATCAGCTATGTCCGTACTAGTTTGCTTGTTGGTTTCAATGATCGCCATCTCTAGCTCGCTAAAAGCGGCGGGGAAGCCTAATTTCTCAAATTCTGGTAGGTCGGGAACATTTTTTGAACTACTAGATGACATCACTACTTCACCGGTGTCAGTGTCAACAATTTGTTGGATCGTTCTAAGTTCTAAGCCCATAATAACCTCGCTATTGACAGCTTTAAACGCTAAATTTTCATCCGTTATATAATTGAAATGCTGATGATAATTGGTACAATAGCAGGCTAATTTGAAATTGTTAAGAGGCACATTATTCTTGGAGCTGATAATTTTAAATCTATAGAGCATTAAAACGCTATCATTAACTAGACAGAATTAATTTTTTGGTGAATCTTAATTCTCCTTTTTTAATGGCGATTGCGGCAATTTGTTTAAGGATGACAGTCGCTCAAAATTGACTAAGCGGCTTGCTAGACTATACCATCGTCCAATTGCACAGCCGAAAATTTTTAAGCACCTCCGGTGCCCTGATAAAGTATGGACAAAAAAACCGGTCCCTAGACCGGTTGAAAAAAAAATAGAAGAATTATAGGCTAATTTTTTTCGTGTCCGTTAACCAATGTGAACGTTTAAGGGCCCGTTCACAAGTGAGAACGTTGCGGGGCCAAGCCTATTGAAAGGAACGACATCTACCACAACAATGTAGCCCCTATAGGAGCTTTGTAATTCTAACATTAATCCAAGTTAAAATATATGGTTGGAGCACCGAGATAAGTAGAAACCTCAAAAGAACTACTGTTAAGATCTTAAGGGTATGCTAAAACTCAATTACAACTCGAATGTAGCTACCAGCCGCAACGTTGGGAAAAAAGATTTGGTGAACGGTTACTTTTTTTCTAAGTATGAGAAAAAATTCTGACCCTTCAATCTTATCTCTTAGTTACCAAACTTACGGCTGACATTTCCTCGGGAGTGGATAGCCCCATTAAATCTAAGATGGTCGGGGCAATGTCGGAGAGCTTGCCGTCTTGGCCGATCATTTTAAATTCTCTTAATGGGTCGATTAGAACGCATTCGACCGGAAAGGTGGTGTGGCTAGTCTTAACTAAGCCGGTCACTGGATCTATCATCTCCTCAGCGTTACCGTGATCGGCCGTAATCAAGACCCGATAGCCGGCCTTTATTAACGGAGGGGTTAATTTACTTAAGCAAATATCTACTATTTCCACCGCCTTAACGGCCGCTTCCATCACCCCGGTATGTCCCACCATATCGCAATTGGCGTAATTTATCGCAATAAAGGGATAATTATTTGGAAGAAACTTTTCTAAAAAAATTTCGGTCAAAATATAGGCCTCCATTTCGGGGTGAGAGGCGAAAGTAGCCGGATCAAAGCGTCCCTTAATCTCAACTTGCTCTTCTAAGGCAAAAGGCTTGGTTGATTTACCGTTAAAAAAACTAGTCACGTGTCGATACTTTTGGGTCTCAGCCAAACGAAGTTGCTTTAAGCCCGCCTTAGAGATCACTTCGCCCAAAAGAGCGGGCAGCCCCTCGTCACCGCCCATGGGGCCTAAGAGATATTGATTAAATTCATCGTAATAGCGAGTTAGGCCTAAATAATAAATCTTAGGTCTAACGGCCCTTTGACCTGGATAATCGTCTTCAACGAAGGCCTGGGTTAATTGTATGGCCCTATCTTGCCTAAAATTAGTGTGAAAGACTAGATCGCCATCCTTCACGCCTAAATAATTGGAACTAACTAAAGGCTCGATATATTCGTCAACCATCTCAAAGCCATCGGGGGTTTTATCGTTTGCCCAGCTTAACTTAACCGCTTCTAAAGGCGAACCTTTAAAACGGCGACCTTGGGCGCTAACTATGGCCGAGTAAGCCCTATCGGTTAACTGCCAATCCTTAGAGCGATCCATTCCGTAATAGCGGCCCATCATAACACCGACATTAGCTAAGCCAACTTCGGCCATGACTTTTTCTAATTGACTCAAAAACTCTAAGCTCGACCTAGGCGGAGTATCGCGCCCATCTAAAAAAGGATGGACGATTATAGGACCTTCCGGGCACTGATTTCTCCAACGTTTCATGATCTTAAAAAGGTGCTCTTGATGCGCATGGACCCCTTCGTTTTGCAAAAGAGCCAATAAATGAAGACTCCCTTGGCTTAAGCGCCAATGGTCGACTAATTTCTTCCAGCCAGGAAGCTCAAAAAAATCGCCCTGTCTTAAGCCGTCGTCGATACGCTTAAGTTCCTGGATAACAATTCGGCCAGCCCCCATGTTTAGGTGCCCCACCTCACTTGAGCCTTGATAGCCCTGAGGAAGACCCACGCTCTCACCACTGGCCTCAAGTAAGACCCAGTTAGTCTTATCGGCTAAAAGAGAATTCATAAAAGGCGACTTAGCCGCAGCCACGGCGTTGCCATTTTTCTCCTCCCGATGCCCCCAACCGTCTCGGATGATCAAACAAACAGGCTTAACCACGACCCCCTCCTAAAAAAATAAAAGGAAAAATTAAATTACTTTTTAATTATACCCCTAAACTCTCTAAATAGCCAAACTAGCCTAAAGTTTAGCCCCTAGGCCCAGGCTATAAAATTTTAGGTCAAACTAAATATTATCGAATTATCACCGTCTCCAGCTTAAGCCCTTAAGGTATTTTTTTCTATATTAACCCGCCTTAAGTTAGTCGAGGTTGGCGATTTAGGCAGGTCAAAAACGGAAAAAAATTAAAATTTACTTTTAAGCGCTTTAAAACAAAAAAAATTTTTCCTCTGAAAAGGCACTAACTAAGATGGTTTTAAAAAAATTTTACCCATTTTCCGTCTAGAGCCCTTGACATTCTTTTTTAAATGTTTATATTTGCTCTTGCCTAGCAGTCAAGGGTGGAGAGTGCTAGCCTGCCCTGAAAGCTTGGAAAAATACTTTAAATTAATTACTGTTTTCTTTTTTTAATTATATTTTTATAAAATTTAAATTATTATTTTTCTAATATCTTTACTTTGTGCCCTAAAAACCAAAATATTTTTTCCCCCAAAGATATTTGCCTTTTAGATCACCCCAAAAATTTGAACGCAGTTTTTATTTTAAGCTTTGAGTCGTATTTATGGCCGAGGTTAAATTAATGTTTTTAGCCTATCCATTTTTTGGGCTAAAGCTAAGCCCAATCACTTAAACGCGCCCTTTTAGGTTAACTAATTTAGCCCAGGGCCTAAGATTTCCGGTCAAAAAGGCTGGATTTATCAATAAACCGCATAAAGGAGTCCAACATGAAAGTTCGTCCGCTCTCGGATCGCATTTTAGTCAAGCGCCTTGAAGAAGAAGAAAAAACTAAAGGCGGCATAATCATTCCCGATACGGCCAAAGAGAAGCCCCAACAGGGTAAGGTCGAAAACGTCGGAGAAGGTAAGCTCTTAGATAACGGATCTAGGATCAAGCCCGGAGTTAAGCCTGGTGATCTCGTTTTATTTGGCAAGTACTCGGGCACTGAGATTAAGCTTGACGGCGACGAGTACCTAATTTTACGAGAAGACGACATCTTTGGCGTCATCGAGTAACTTTAATTAGCCTCCGCTTAAAACCATCCGTTTGGCTTTTTCCCATTTTAATTACCCCCAGGCTAGCTGGTGGGTTAATCCACAAAAAACAATAAATAGATTCTAGGAGGAATCCAACATATGTCCGCTAAAGAGATCAAGTACGGCGTCAAGGCCCGTGAATCGATCATGAAAGGCGTCGATATCCTTGCCGACGCCGTTAAGGTGACTTTAGGTCCCAAGGGCCGCAACGTCATCCTCGATAAAAGCTTCGGCGCTCCGACCATTACCAAGGACGGGGTGACGGTGGCCAAGGAAATAGAGCTTGAAGACAAGTTCGAGAACATGGGTGCCCAGATGGTCAGAGAAGTGGCCTCTAAGACCAGCGATCTAGCAGGTGACGGCACCACCACGGCCACTGTGTTAGCTCAGGCCATCTACCGCGAAGGTCAAAAACTCGTGGCCGCCGGAGTTAACCCCATGGCCCTTAAAAGGGGTATTGACACGGCGGTGCTCTCTGCGACCGAAGAGCTTCGGAAGATGAGCAAGGCCACTAAGAATCAAAAAGAAATCTCCCAAGTCGGCACCATCAGCGCCAATAATGATCCCACCATCGGTAACATCATTGCCGAAGCCATGGATAAGGTTGGCAAAGAGGGCGTTATCACTGTAGAAGAAGCTAAGAGTATGGAGACCACTTTGGAAGTGGTCGAGGGTATGCAATTTGACCGCGGCTACCTTAGCCCCTACTTTGTGACCGACCCTGAAAAGATGGTCGTCCATCTAGAAGATGCTTATCTTCTTTTGGTAGAAAAGAAGGTCAGCAACATGAAAGATCTTCTGCCTGTGTTAGAGCAAATCGCCAAGCAAGGTCGGCCGCTTATGATTATCGCCGAGGACGTTGACGGCGAAGCCTTGGCTACCTTGGTAGTCAATAAGATTCGAGGGACTCTCCACACCGTAGCCGTCAAAGCCCCTGGCTTTGGTGATCGCCGTAAGGCCATGCTGGAAGACATTGCCATTTTGACTGGCGGCCGAGTTATTAGCGAAGACTTAGGCATTAAACTCGAAAACATCACTATTAAAGATCTTGGCCGGGCCAAGAAGGTGACCGTCGATAAGGATAACACCACCATCGTCGACGGGGCCGGTACCAAGAGTGCCCTCGAGGGCCGGGTCAAACAGATTCGCGCTCAAATCGATGAGACCACCTCCGATTACGACCGCGAAAAGCTTCAAGAGCGCTTAGCTAAGCTTATTGGCGGCGTGGCTGTCATTAACGTAGGCGCGGCCACTGAAGTTGAGATGAAAGAAAAGAAGGCCAGGGTCGAAGACGCTCTTCACGCCACTCGCGCAGCCGTCGAAGAGGGCATTGTACCTGGTGGCGGCGTGGCCCTCGTTCGCTGTATCCCTGCCCTAGAAAAGGTTAAAGTTTCTGGCGAGGCTAAGCAAGGCGTTAACATTATCCGCCGGGCCCTTGAAGAGCCTCTACGCCAAATTGCTATTAACGCTGGCTTTGAAGGCAGCGTGGTAGTTGAAAAGGTCAAAGGCGAAAGCGGCAACACTGGCTTTAACGCTGAGAGCGGCGAATACGAAGACCTCTTGTCGGCCGGCGTCATTGATCCGGCTAAAGTGACTCGTTTCGCACTCCAGCATGCAGCTTCCGTATCTTCTTTACTTCTGACGACCGAGTGCATGGTCACTGAAAAGAAAGATGATAAGCCTCTTCCCCCCATGGGCGGAGGTGCCGGCGGCATGGGCGGTATGGGCGGTGGCATGTATTAATCGCCTCTTTTTTTGCTCTAAAGCCGGTCGGAGTTCTGCTCCGACCGGCTTTTTTTTTGGGGTGATGTGCTCAATAAGGCCACTTCGGGCGGGGCAACGTCGACTCCAGACTTGGCATAGGTTGTAGTCAAAGGCTAGGGTGTTAACCACCAGAAGTAATCCGAAAGAGCCGGAGTTAACCCTTGGCCCGACGAATCTCAAATCATAAATGGTTGTGCTGAAGTGTCTGTTCACAAATGTGAACGTTTAAGGCCCGTTCACAAGAGAGAGAGTTGCGGGGCCAAGCCTATTGAAAGGGACGACACCTACCGCAACAATGTAGCCCCCTATAGGAACTTAATAATTTAACATTGATCGAAGCGCAAAAAGTCCCCTTTATCAGTCTTTAAATTTGTAACTTAGTCTTATCACTAGTTAATTTTTTAGACTATTATGCTTTTAAGAGGTTTTTGCGCTTCGATCAACATTAATCCAAGTTAAAATATATGATTGGAGCAGAGAGCTAAGTAGAAATATCAAAAGAACTAATGTTAAGATCTTAAGGGTATGCTAAAACTTAATTACAACTCGAAAGTCGTTACCAGCCGCAACTTGGAGAAAAAAACTTGGTTAACGGTTACTTTCCCTAAAAATAATTTTTGGAGGCCCAGAGCAAGATTGTAGTCCCATCAGGAAATTTTTATTTTTGTTGACCACGGGCGGTATACTTTTCGTGGTAAAACTGAACCAGAATCGTATCTTTTTTTTATTGGTAATATCAAGCTGGACAATATTTTCCGTATTTTTTGGGGAATAGGCTTTATTGGATCGGTTTTCCATCTTTAAATAATAACCAAAAAAACGGTTTATATCTAGGCACAATCGACCGTCCCAAACAGTATGAGAGGGGCAAGCTGGCCCAGCTACAGTACCGAAGGGACGAACTTGAGGGGAAGGCCTAAACGGAAATCTAGTCTCCTAATATGCTAAAAGGGGACTCAGACATAGAAAGAAGAAAACCTTAGTTTTAGCGTGCTTTCCTTAAATTAAGGTGAGGTTAGAAACCTAATGAAGGATTGGAAAAGGCTTATTTTTGAGAATCTAAGTAACAATGATCGAGAACAATGAAAAACTCTGACGTCGACTTAAAGTAAGACTCCATTAGAAGTATAAGACTGTAGAACCCGGTGCCGAACGGCCCAGTGGGTGGTGTGCACGACGGAGGGGCCTACACCGCCTCCTACCCGATTTTCTCCTCGCCTTGCCTTTCACTCTTAGAAAGAACTGTAAATTTTCTTAGGCCCTTCGATATTAAAGCCAGCCCAAAAAAAGGCCCAGACTTTATTAAATTAAAAAAAATCCTAGCTCTCCAAACTAGATATAATACTGCCTCTAAACGCAGCCTAAGTAAAGGCATCTCTCTATTTAGGCTAAACTCTAGCGCTATCCCTAGTTTGACTTTAGAAAGAGACTAGAAAATAGCTTTACTAGTTTTCCTTTCACAAATGTGACGTTTAAGGGCCCGTTCACAAGAGAGGACGCTGCTGTGCCATGCCTATTGAAAGGGACGACACATACCGCAGCAATGTAGCCCCCATAGGAGCTTAGTAATTTTAACATTAATCAAAGTTAAAATATATGGTTGGAGCAGAGAGCTGAGTAAAAACGTTAAAAGAACTAATGTTAAGAACTTAAGGGTGATCGAAACGCAAAAACCTCTGAAGGGCAAAATAGTCTAAAAAATTAACTAGTAATAAT
>JAITQT010000349.1 GCA_031288745.1 Deltaproteobacteria bacterium | reverse complement strand
CCCTTAAACGTTCACATTTGTGAACGGACACCCATCAACTTAAAGAGAACTGGCTGCATAAGTAAACGCCCCTTACAACGCTAAAAAAAGCGCCGCTTAGCGACGCTTTTTTTAGTAGAAACTGAACTATAAACGTAGCATAAATCATTAGCATTTATGCAGACCCAGCTAATATATAGAAGGCCTTAAAAGCTACCAACCTTAAAGAGGTGAATAGTTACATATCCTTTGCTAAAATAGCGGCCATGACCCCCAAAAGTGACCCGACCCCAAGGATGATAAAAGTTAAAGCGTGTGTCCCAATCATATCCATAGTAAGGCCTATGGCCAAAGGAGATAAAAGGGCCCCAAACTGAAAGATACAATTAGCCACCCCTCCGGCCGCCCCGGCCCATTCGGGGCCAGCGTTATCGGCGATGATAATGGTGCTTAGAGGATTAGCGAAAGAGACCAATAAACCAATTATGATAATCAAATACAGGGCCTCATGCCAGAGCTTGATGTAACCGAAGGCGACTAAGGCTGCGGCCAGGGCCAAATGGCTAATTATGATCAGACGAGTCTTTCTATGGGGAAAGACTCCGCAAAAATAGCCAGCACAAGCTGGCATTAAAATGCCAGCCAAACCGTAAAAGGCCACCAACTCTCCGGCTTTAACCTCGTTTAGTTTTAGATTAGAGACGAGGTAGGTATTAATGACGCTACCAAAGCCAATTTGGCACCAAACAATGGAGAATCCAGCCAAGGCCATCAAAATGATGTTACGATTTTTTAAAACGAATTTTAAACTCTCCAAAAAACTCTTACGCCGGGAACTTGCCACCGAGACGGGGGAACGAGCGAAAATAACAGTTAAAATCGCGACTACGGCAATAGCCGCCCCCACCACTTTAAAAGCCCCTTGCCAACCAAGGCTTAAATTTAAAGCTGGCATCAAGTAATTGGGGATAGCCACACCCACGGTAGGGGCGGTCATTAATATGCCTATGGCTAGGCCCCTTTGAGCGGGGCTAAACCAAGAAACAATAGCCTTAAGGCTAGAAGAATAGACGCAGCCGGCACCAAGGCCGCAAACCACCCTAAAAGCAAAACCAATATAGTAGTTTTGGGTTAAACCCATGGCAAAGACGCCGAAGGCTTGAAGCAATAAGGCCGCGCCCAAGACCAAGCGAGGCCCGAAGCGGTCGGCCATTAAGCCGCCAGGAATCTGAGTTAAGACATAGCCAATATAAAAGGCTGTCATGTAGGCCATGGCCTGGGTAAAGTCGACTTTCATAATCGGCATTATCACAGGCATTAACGGCGGCCAAGAAAAGCGGGCCACAAAGGCCATGACAAAGCAAGTGACGGACAAGCTCAAGATGACCCAGCGATAAGCGCTGGTTTCACTATGGCTATTTGATAAAGCAATTTGGTTCATTTTAACCTCAGAACGGATCTATGGCGCAAGCAGTCTAGGGCTGATTAAACCCCTAGCTGCCTAACCTAAAATTAGTTAAAACCCACGATTTCTTAGCTCATATCAATCTTGGGCCGAAGCCCGTCGCGGGCTCTTCTAACGCGGTAATCGCTATAGATTGTTCTTAAAGGCCACCACATCACAAATTTCGCTTTTCTAATGAAACGGCCTTAAAGATATAAAAAGACCGCTTAAAAAGTCTAATTCTTTGGCCAACGCATTTTTTCGGGCCAAAGCCATTAACAGTAAAACTTTACTCAAAAACTTTATATGCCTTGCCGTCTTTAAAAAAAGTTAAAGAAGGCTTTTGCCTATCTCTATAAGTTAGGGCAGCCGTGGCCGCCCCCTTTTCGTCGGCCAAGGCTAAACCCTCGCCGCCGCTATCTCTCCACAGGGCCACCCTATCGCGGCCTTGGGGATCTCTTAAAATCAAAGTCGGCTCCCCGGCCTGACTTAAAGCCACCGCCGCCCTAACCCGGCCTTGTTGATCTGCTAAAGTAAAAGAAGGTAGCCCCTTACCAGTGAGGGCCACCTGAACCTTCGCTGCCCCTTCGGCATCTCTGAGCCAGACGTGAGGCTCCCCGCTCTCGCCTAAACCCATCTCCAAGCGATACTCGCCCTCGCTATCGAGCATAAAGAGCCTGGGCTTATCTCGGACTAAAGTAAGTAGCATTCTTGTGCGCCCTCCGCCGTCGTTTAAGCGCAGCTCAGAAGTCGTTAAAACTTGAGGGCCTTGAGCTCCAGCCGAATCGGAATTAGCTAAGAGCCAAAAAAGGGCGGCCCCCAAAAAACCCGAAATAAGTGCGATAAAAAAAAACTTAAGAGTTCCCAACGAACCGACCCTCCCTTTTACCAAACCCTTAAACAGCCAGGGCCTTAAATTATACGCGGCCAAAGCTAAGGCCAAAACAAAAATTAAAATAGGCTCAAGCGACGGCTTATATTAGCAAATCAGCTGCTCAAAAAAAACCTTGCCAAAAATTTTTGGCAGCAAAAAAAGTTAACTTTAATTTCAAAAATATAGCAAATCCTTTAGCTTCAAGCGATCGCTCGTAAGTTTGGCCCCGCCATTGTTACCCAATCAGTAGGCCTTAGCCAGCCCTTAAGGGCCTGGAAGCCTAAGTTTTAGCCAACAATTAGCCTTTCTTCTTTTAAAATATTTATTTTAAGCCACATTCTTAGGTTCACCAGTCTAAAATACACTTGGGGCATAACTTTTAGCCTTTTAAAAAAAAATCTTGACAGCCGACCACTACAGGGGTTAATCTATTCAAAGGTTAACAACAACATGTAGTGCACGCAGCGGTGGCAACTGATCTCATATCCAACTAAACATTAAGTAAACCGTCAAAGAAAATTTTTGATTCTTAAAAAAAACAATACTGTTTGTCTTTTTTTTATAAGTTATCTTACCAATAATTTCATTTACATATTTTATGGCCCTTAGAACAATTTTTTGTTTTGAGGGCTTTAGACTTGTGAAGTAAGTATTCACTCTTTAATCTATATTTTGCTTACAAAAGCCTTAAAGGTAACTTAGAAACGCCATAGAAGACCTAGAAGCTTAATTCAAGGCTCGCTCGGTCTAATTGAAGGCTTATTCTCTTAGTCGAGGGTCGGGCTAGGCTAGTCAGAGCCCAGGTTTTACTAGTCAGGCGAGCTTATTACATTTTTTATTAAAAAAAATTATTTCTACTTCATTTTTTTCAATATAACCGCAAAAATATAACCTCAAGTTTCTATTCTACTTATTTAGTCTTATTTAGCATAATTATTTTTTTTTACCACCTTGAGGTGGGCTGGACATTCCCGTGCCATAGCTAACTAATATTTTAAATGTAGATTTTTTATACGAATAAAACAACTAATTTTAAATATTTATATATAAAATTTTCAGCAAAACTTATTTCAACTCTTACCAATAATTTTCCACTCAATATTTTCTCAATTTTTTTTCTATTCATACATCCCACCTCGTTAAAAGGATTTTTATGACCAACTCAATTAGCCCGTTCAAGTTCATCCAAAAGCGCGACGGTCGTCATACGCCTTTCGACGCCGCACGCATCACTTCCGCCATCGCCAGGGCCGGCCAGGCCACGGGCGAATTTGACAAAGAGGTGGCCGAGCAGCTCACCGAATACGTTATTAACCGCCTAAATTTCCAATTTAGCCCCCAAACCCTATTGGTGGAGTTGGTTCAAGACGTAGTCGAAGATGTGCTGCTTGACTCCCCCTACCGAGCCACGGCCAAGGCCTATCTCCTCTACCGTGCCCAAAGGACTCAAGGAAGGGATCTAACCAACAGCTTTGATACGGCTAAAACTAAACTCATTGATAGCTACATCAAGCAATCCGATTGGAAGACCCGTGAAAATAGCAACATGGGCTACTCCCTTCAAGGCCTTAACAATTACATCTCCTCCTACGTCTCCTCCGAATACTGGCTAAACAACATCTACACCCCTGCAGTTCGCCAGGCCCATCGCCAAGGAGATCTACATATCCACGACCTCAACCAGCTCTCGGTTTACTGCGTGGGCTGGGACCTACTTGATCTAATTAAGGAAGGCTTTAAGGGTGTGGCCAGCAACATCGAAAGCGCTCCACCTAGGCACTTCCGCTCGGCTCTCGGCCAATTGGTCAACTTTTTCTACACCCTCCAAGGCGAGGCCGCTGGCGCTCAAGCCGTTTCCAGCTTCGACACCCTTCTAGCCCCCTTTGTTCGTTACGATAACCTTGATTACCAAAAGGTCTTTCAATGCCTTCAAGAATTTGTCTTTAATATTAACATCCCCACTAGAGTTGGTTTTCAGGCCCCGTTTACCAATATAACTATGGATCTAACCGCCCCGACCATCTATCGTCAGACCCCGGTGGTCGTCGGGGGAGAAAATAAAAAAGAGGTTTATGGCGATTTCCAAGAGGAAATGAATCTCATAAACCGCGCTTTCGCCGAGGTCATGATGAAGGGAGACAATAAGGGTCGGGTCTTTACATTTCCCATCCCAACCTATAATATTGTTAAAGACTTTGACTGGAACAACCCTCATCTAGACAGCGTCTGGCGAATGACCGGCCGCTATGGTATACCTTATTTCTCAAATTTTGTTAACAGCGACATGTCGCCAGACGACGCCCGCTCGATGTGCTGCCGCCTAAGGCTCGATACCCGTGAGCTTAGAAAGCGCGGCGGTGGCCTTTTCGGGGCCAACCCCTTAACCGGCTCCATTGGGGTGGTGACCCTAAATCTTCCACGCTTGGGCTATCTATCGCGTTCAGTCGAAGAATTTACCGAGCGACTAGATAAGCTCCTAGAAATCGCTCGCGAGAGCTTAACTATTAAGCGCAAGGTCTTAGAGGGTTTTAGCGACGGGGGCCTTTACCCCTACACTGAGTTTTATCTTAGGAGCGTAAAAGAAGCCTCCGGAAAATTTTGGTCCAACCATTTTTCAACCGTGGGCGTAGTAGGCACTAACGAAGCCTGTCTTAACCTCTTAGGAGATGATATCTCCACTCACAAAGGCCGGGCCTTCGCCTTACAGCTACTCAATCATATCCGCGCACGCCTAGCCCAGTTCCAGGTGGAAGAGGGCGATCTTTTTAACCTAGAGGCTACTCCAGCCGAGGGCACCAGCTATCGCCTAGCCAGACTGGATTTGGAGCGCTATCCGAATATGATTTTTGCTAACGGCCTCAGCGAAAGCCAAAATAAGACCGCGGGTTTTGCTCCTTTCTACACCAACTCTAGTCACTTGCCAGTCGATTACTCAGACGATCTCTTCGAGGTCTTAGAGCATCAAGACCCCTTGCAGTGCTGCTACACGGGTGGAACCGTCATTCACTCTTTCCTAGGCGAGCAAATCACCGATCCGAGGTTGGTCCGCGATCTGGTTAAAAAAATTACCTCGAACTTTAAACTGCCTTATTTTACCATCACCCCTACCTTTAGCATCTGCTCAGACCACGGCTATCTGCCGGGAGAGCATCGTCAATGTCCTAAATGCGAGGCCCCAACCGACGTCTATTCTAGGGTGGTGGGTTATCTAAGACCGGTTTCACGCTGGAACGACGGCAAACAGGCTGAATTCGCCGTCAGAAAAACTTATCGCCAAGAACTTAGCCTCGGCCACAGCCTTCGCGTAACCGAGCCTCGGCCCGCTCTCGTTAAAAAGAGCGCCTATACCAGACCCCATAGGGAGAAAGAGAAAGAAGTTGCGCTTAGGAGGCCTTCAGAAAATCTCGACTCTGGACTACCCGTCGTTAATCTGCGCGGTGATCTTCACCCAGGGGTGTAATTTCACTTGCCCCTTTTGCCATAACCCCGACCTAGTTCCGCCCTTTGGCTATAGCGAGAACGAGGCCGGGGTTTTAGATTTTCTAAACCGTCGCCGCGACTTATTAGACGCTGTGGTCATTAGCGGAGGGGAACCGACCGAGCAACCCGATTTAAAGTTTTTTTTAAAAAAAATAAGAGCCTTGGGCTACCTTATAAAGCTAGACACAAACGGCTCTAACCCCGAGGCCGTAGCCGAACTAATTTCTTTAGGCCTAGTAGATTACCTTGCTCTTGATATAAAAACCGATCCCGCCAATTATCCCTCAATCATGGCTGATCAGAAACTGGCTAAGTGTATCGCCAAAACTATCGCTCTTATTAAGCGGCTCAAAATAGCGGCCGAGTTTAGGACTACCTGCGTTAGCCCCTTTGTAGACGAAAAAGCTATCCTCTCCATTGCCCAGGCCGCCTCTGGGGAGGCCCCTTTGTTTCTTCAGCGCTACAGAGGAGAAAGAGTTTTAAACCCAAACTTTATGGCTCTTTATCCCAACCAACCAGACGATCAGGCCCTAATTCGATTTCGCGACTTAGCCCTCCCATACCTACCCTGCCTAATCCGCGATGCCCCAGAAGGCGGCTAATATTTTTTTGGCCCAGACTATAATATTCTAGCGGGAGTTTACAAGTTATTTTTGAAAAAAAATTTTTCTCCAATTATTACCTAGTCTTATACTGTTATTTTGTATTACCTAAATTCAAATTCGACTTTTTTGGTATTGACATTTGAAATCACTCGTATTATTTTAAAAAAATTATCTTCTCAATCTCGCTAAGAATAATAGGCATACCCGCTTAAAAGTAACGATTAATCAAGGGGTTTCCAACTTTTTGAGTGTGGATAGAATAAAGTGGCTGTCTCGCCGCACAACATAGG
>JAITQT010000306.1 GCA_031288745.1 Deltaproteobacteria bacterium | reverse complement strand
TAAATTTACTAAATTACAAGAAAATTTATGATTTTAGTTAAACAAATGAATTTTTAGCCACTATCACCTCATTCTGATTAATTTATACTAACTCAAAATTTTGGCGCTTTTGCCCTAATTTTAGATTCAAAATCAGCGACGCCTTGGTCTCTCAACCGTCTCCTTTGTGTTTTTCTAAGAATTTACCTCCGGCCCTTCTGTCCAACCTGAAGTGGGCGTTTGGGCTTTTCACCTCGAAAGTTATCGCCCCTATCACGCACAAAAAAAACCGCCCTTTTAAGGGGGCGGCTTTTATTTTTTTAGCGAACTTAGTCTTAACGCTTCATTTCAATGACTTCGGCCAGCATCGTATCGGTGGTGGTGACCACTTTGGAGTTAGCCTGAAAACCTCTCTGAGTGACGATCATGTTGACTATCTCGTCGGCTAGATCGGTGTTGGACTGCTCTAAGAAATTAGCCCTAATAGTTCCGGTGCCTCCATATCCGGGAGGATTGATGGTTCCCGTTCCCGACCAACGGGTCTCCATGTAAACGTTATCACCTAATTTAGCCAGACCCCATGGGTTAAGAAATCTAGCTAGCCCGATTTGATAGAGAGGCTGATGACGGCCATTTGTGTAGATACCAGTAAGGATACCGTCCTTATCAATGGAAACTCTCTGAAGCGAGCCTGCCGGGTAGCCGTCTTGGCTGGAGAAGATATTTATGGATTTTGAAGCGTACTGGGTGGTACCTTGCTCGTCTAAAATCCACGAGCCATTCAGTCCGTTTGGATTTTTAGCCCCCATATCTAAGGAGATATGCTGAATTATGGTTGGCAGCCCCGCAGGGTAAGGAGGATGGAGAGCCATAGAAGCCGATTGAACGAAGGCCACGTCAAAATCAAAGTAGCCCTCGGCGTTGGGGGTTAGATTGGTCCAGCCAATCTGCTCGGAGTGAGCGTTAAAGTTAAGATTATCGCCTACGCTAAAACGCATGGGGGTCCCGCCGCTGGTAAAATTAACGTTTAGGCCCGAGCCAAAAGCATAAGGTCCGGTGTAGTTTTTTTCGTAAATGGGAATCGTGCCGGTATTACCAGCGGTGTCAGTCCAGACAAAGCCCGAGACTGTAGGCACGGTGCTTAAATTTCCGACCCAGGTAATCGTGTAGCCTCTGGGGCTATCGACCAATGTTCCAGTAGAAGCTGAGAAGACCGGTTTACCTGTAAAGTAGCCGCCAAGAGAGGCATAATTCATAGACGAGGACGTGGAAGGGGCTATAACAGTTGAATTAGAAGAAGTTAGAGTGGCGGCCGCAGTTTTAGTCATATCCAGGTTTTGGGCCTCGATGTCTTTAACCAAGCCGCCGTGACGGTCGGGGCCGTCAGCGGAGAAGGTGATTTTCCCTTTCTGAATAACCCCAGCGAAGGTCGAGCCATTCATTACCAAGGTGTTGTTAATATCTTTTCTTGCATCTTCGGCTGGATCGCAAGTGATAATATAATCCCAGACGTTTTCCATATAGGGGTTTGGCTGGTAGTAGACCATGAGAGTGTGATCGTTACCTAAGGAATCGTAGATAGTCCAGGGGTTGGCGTGGGTATAATTTTCCGGATCTATCGGGCTAGTGATATTAGTCGCATCCCAGGCCCCGGCAAAACCTAATCCTTCAAGTTGCCAGGGAGCGAATCTGGTCGTAATCGAATCATAAGCTGGCTGATAAATCGAATCGTAGGTCGTGTCGTAGGCCGTTTTACCAGCGTTGGCCGCAGCTATTTGTGCGGTTGTTTTGGCTACCGCTTGTGCGGCGACAATCTCCCCCGAGGTAATGGGTCTCGGTTCTAAATTTACAAACTTAGTTCCATCCCAGCTAAAGCCCTCGTCAGTCATATATTGTAAATAGGCCGCATTATAGGCAGAAGCGTAGAGAGGCTCTTGAGTTGCTCCCGACGAGATGGGATAACCCTGGAGCGGACCTAACGCCGTTAGCGCTTTAGTTCGAGCGTAGATAACGGCCGATGTTTGCTGAGCTATATCGGGATGCCCTGTTTCCGTCTTGAGATTCTTAAAATTGTTGATTTGGGTAATAGCCACGTAACCATTGGCGCTCATTTTTTCATTATAGCCTATTAAAAAGGCCGCGTCCCATGAATCGTTGCCCGAGGGGTAAGTATAGTTAGAGCCAGCCCCGGCCAGGATCGCGTTATTGAAGCCTAAGGCGCTAGCCGAAGTAACGACGCTCGGAGCGTTATTTTGGGCCAAAATGGTAAATAAGCTCCCTGATATTACAAGATTTAGGTTGTTCGAGGCCGATAGATTATCACTCGAAGGATCGAAAACATAACCACTGTTAGACATATAATCGATAAAAGTGTTCATGTAAAACGTTTTAGCGGAGGACGAGCCATAGGGAAAGGCACCCGCTGTTGACAATGAAGCCGACCCAGCCACGGTAGCCGAGGCGTATTGCTTAGCGTTATTAAGGATACTTTGAGAGGCAGAAGTATAAAAATTAGCTACCGGTTGGGCTGAAGAATTAAAGAGAGTATCTCCGTTTAAATCTACTAATCCTCTTATATAACTATTGTAGGCCAAAGCGTAGGCGTTATCCCACTGAGGAACCCCCGAGGGATAGGTGTACGAAGCCGCTGCTGATGCCCCGAGGGCTGAAGCGGCTAGCCAACCGGCATCAGAGGCGCTAGATAATTGATTGCTGTTGGGGTACGAACTAGTCGTAGTGAGGCTATAAAAAGCCGAGTTAGCGATAGTTTCTGAAGCTGAATAACTAAAATTATACTTATCCTTCATAAACTCGATATAGGCATTGTCAAAGGCTTGTGTCCAAACCGTGGAAGTGGCCGAGCCTCTAAAGATATTACTAACTATACCTAAGGCCGTATAACCGGCTGCGGAAGCCAAGGCATTAGCCGAGGTCCTATCACTCAACGTAGGATAGGTCGGTTCTAGTTTATAGAAACTTCCAGCCGACAAGATAAAACCGTTGGCCGACATATACTGGAGGTAGGCCTCGTTAAAGGCGATGCTATTGGCGGGATAGGCTGAGCCGTCGACACTAAAGTTATAGACTGCGTTAGCGGCAGCAGCACTGGCCGCCACAGCCGGACCATAGGCCAACTGATGGGCGTACATCTTAGCAAATTCAGCCGAGCTATAAATATAGGCAGAAGTATCATCGGCGTTTAGGTTAGCTACGACCTTAATTTGACTAGTCTCAACCGGCGGGGCGTTTAAGATGATCACTTTTACGTCCGTCGGAGCACCTAGCCTGACCGGGTCCTCTCCTGGTTTGGGAATGGAAAGTTCCCAGCCTTGAAGGACGTAACTGCTAGGCGTTTCTAGTAAGCCGTTGGCGTCGAAGGTAAAGTTACCAGCCCTTGTGTACATAATTTCATTGGTCACCCGGTCGCGGACCTGGAAAAAGCCTTCGCCGGCTATGGCCATGTCGGTATCCTGGGTGGAGTTCATAAAAGAACCCTGAGTAAACATCTGCTGAACGGAGGCAACCTTAACGCCGCGTCCTATCTGCTGAATTTTCCCGTTAGACCAATAATCTTGGCTAATAAGGTCCTCAAAATTGGTGCGACCGGCCTTGAACCCTACGGTATTAACGTTAGCTATATTATTGCTTATAGTCTGCATCCCGGTGGAAAGAGCCGACAAACCGGTAACGGCGGCGTACATAGCGGCGGAAATGCTCATATCCTATACCTCGTTTATCTATATACTATAAAATCATCTTAATTCTTATAAATGCTTAATTAATCGGCACGATTTTAAAGCTCGCTAGAAGCGACTTTGGTATTTAATATCTCCATGACCTGGCCAAGGGCCACTTGAACTTGGCCGATATGAACCACAGGCTGGCCGCTCTCGTCAAAGGATACGGAGGAGACTTGACCGTTAATAGTTGGGGTGACCCCTTCGGTTAAGGTTTCTCCGGCGAGGTTAGTGGCTGTAATTTGAAATTGATAGGCCCCGTCGGGTACTTTAGTTCCAGAAGTGTTTTTACCATCCCAAACAAAATCATAGGTTCCGGCTTCCGTTAAGCCCCAATCGTACATACGCACTTGATTTCCAGAGCTATCAAGCACGTAAAGCTTAAGATTGCAGTTCTCGCTTAATTCTAACTGGGCTGAGGTGTCGACGGCACCGCCGGTAACGGAGAGTAAGTTTGATTGGGCCGAAACCTGTTTTCCTATTAAGCTTAAGGTCTGGAATTGGTTTTGAGCCTGGATGTAGCCAGACATAGAAGTTACGTTAGTATTTAAGTTCGTTAATTGCTCTAGCTGGGAATATTGGGCCAACTGAGCGGTCATCTCGGTGTCTTCCATGGGGTTAAAGGGGTCTTGATTTTGGAGCTGAGTTAAAAGTAACGTCAAAAAAGCGTCTTTACCCATTTGCCTTTCGCTACCGTCGGTAACCGGCACCGTTTTTTCAGTCCAAGCCTCAAGCACGGTGGTCCTAGCTGGCGGGGGATTATCGGCACTATAGATAACGGCCATTATGTTCTCCTTAAAATATTATATATTTTTTGGTTAATATTTATTTAAACCAGCGCGTCTAATAACCTATGGTCGGTTGTCGGCGCGAACGGCCCTTCTTGGAAATCGCTCTCGATTGAATTGGAGTTACCGCCGCCAAAATTTCCCCCCGAGCCTTCCCGGCCGCTTTTAGGGCTATCTTGCTCAAAAGGGGAAGCGCTTGGTTGGCTCTCTTGTCCGTCAAAACTTATGGTTAGCCTAGCCTCCAAGCCCGCTAACTTTAAAGATTGTTTTAGCTCGGCCACTTCCTTTTCCAGCGCTTCATAGGCCTCTAAGGTTTCGGCCCTGATATTGGCGGTCAAAACGTCATCCTTAACTTTTAGCTCCACTTCCAAACGGCCTAAGCTCTCGGGGTCAAGATTCATCTTTAGGCGATGAATTCCGCGCCTAGCTGAATAAACAAGCTTATCCTCTATTTGCTTAGCTATATTTTTGGAATTTGAGTTTGAAAAGCTCTCTTGAGCCAATTGAGATTGAAATAGACTCTCGCCTAAACCCCGTCCCACCGTCTCGGTAGAAATCCCGTTAATAGTCATCAACCGCTCTTCTCGGTTATTACCACTCTGGCGCTCCCTTCCTCCGCCGCCCATATGGCCGGAACTTTGATCTCTTAAGCTCGATAACCCTCCACGGAGAGCTTGAAGAGCGGGAGAAAGGGAGGAAAAATCTTCGTTTAACTGCCGATCGCCTAAGCTAGTTAATTTTATGACTATCTCGTTAAAAATAGGGGCTTTAACCAACTCGCCCTCGCGCTTGGTTTGTTTAAGTAAATTTTGAACTAAAGAGGCTGCTTGCTCACTATTGGTTAGATTTGGGCTACCAGGCTTTTCGGCAAAGGCCATAAGACCCAATAAATCGTCTAAGGAAGTCTGCGAACCCCTTTGATCGATCATTAAGCTTAACTTTTCTAGAAAAGAAGAGTCGGCCCCCATATATTTAAAACTTTCCACCAAACTAACTAGATCGCCCGTCTCATTTAAAGCCGGCTTTAAGACCGATTCTCCGCCGGCAGAGGTGATGATCATTCTAAGTTCGTAAGAGCTAACTGTTTGGCCCGGAGTTAGACCGCTAGTGGCCGCCTTAACCGCCTCAGTTGAAAGCCCAAGGCTATTGAGGTACTGGCCCAAACTATTTAGCCCCGAGGGCGTGGCTGTAAGACCACCTCCGGGGCCGCTGCCAGCGGCTAGTTCTTCGGCTTTACTTACGACCAACAATACTTTATCTAAGGTTATATTATCTAAACCGGCCAAAGAGGCTGAAATTTTAGCCGCCTCTTGGGCCTCCACTCCGCTTTGCTCTAAGATGGCCTTTAAATCGTTTAAGGCCTTTTTATCTAATGTAAAAGAGGAGGCCAGGCCCCCTAGATCTTCAAGAGTCTTTTTTAGTAAGCCCGAGGCCCGCGAGGTCCCTGATATGAGAAAAGCTTGGGCGGCTTTGTTAGTCTTGCCGCTAGCCATTAAGCCAAGGCCCACGCGGCCCTTAAAGCCCTCGGGGCTAAGTGAACCCACGGCTACCAGAGCTCTTTTAACTTCAATGACTTGAGCCCCATCGGCCCCAAAGGAAGCGGCTTGTTCTGACTTAGATTTATCATTATCTATCTGTTTATTTTTTAAAGCTTCTTTTTCTTCCCTAGCCCTTAAGCGGGCTTTTTTTAGTTCCGCGTCGAGCCTTTCTTTCTTACTCCTTAAGCCCTCCTCATAATCCCGCCTAGCTTCGGTTAGCTTAGTTTGAGCGTGACTTTGTTCGCTCTTAACCATTTGCTCGCGATTTTCCCTAGCCCTTTCCAAAACGGAATAGAAATACTTGTCGTCTTGGAATTCATAAGAAGGCTTGGAGGCCGCCGAAGTGCCGCGTTCGATAAGGTCGCTAGGGTTAACTAGTAAAGAAGTCATGATTAATTCCAGGGTTTTTAATTTCGCTTTTAAATTCATTGGCTTTAAGCTTAGCCAATGGATATAAAGGAAAGCCGCAATGGCTTAGTGCAACCGTCGTGCCAAGGCCTAAAGGGTTAATTGTCCTTAATAAAGACCATCTTTTATATTTTTTATTATTAATTTTATACCATTCACCATTCACAAAGGGCTTTGGCGGCAAAATTTAGCCTTCTTTCAAAGAGTCCTCTCCAAGGTCAAAGGGCAATTTTTGCCCCTTAAGCTTTTTCTCTGCTTAGGCCGTTTTTAATAGTCCTCTCATAGCTAAAGCCTTTCTTCAGAAAAACTTATGGCAAAAGCTTGGCATTTAGATTGCATAAGATTTTCTCGGCTTAAAAGAGCCCGCCAGGCCCTCAAAATAATCGTCTAAAATTTGGTCCTTATGGTCAGGAGAATCCGATGAAAAAAATAATTAGCCTTTCCTTCGCCCTTTTAGTTGCCTCTCTAGCCTTTGGCTTTACTGGGTGCTCTAAGCCTCTTTCCTCGCCCAGCCCGCTAGCTAACCAAGAAGCGGCCTTAATTAATCCGCCGGTCTCAACCTATCCCCAGCCGGCCATTAAGACGGAAGGCTCTCTTTTCAGCGAAGACTCCCGCCCCGAATACTTTTCCGATATGAAGGCTAAGAGAGTGGGAGACATTATCACTATTAATATAGTAGAGACTTCCAAAGCCTCCAAAACGGCCAACACCTCCACCGGCCGCTCCAATAGCCTCCAAGTGTCTACTAACACGCTCTTTGGCTTAGAAAACTCCACCGCCATCCCCCAGCCCGGAGGTTTTAGCTTAATGAAGGGCGTAGATGCCAGCTACGGCGGAAAGTTTAGCGGCACCGGCAGCACCAGCCGCAACGAAAACATCACCGCGAAGATCTCGGCCCGCATCATTCAGGTCCTCCCTAACCATAATTTGGTGGTTAGAGGCTCCCAAGAAATTTTAGTTAATAACGAAAAGCAGTTTATCACCGTTCAAGGAGTGGTTCGCCCAGCCGACGTCGCCACCGATAATAGCGTCCTTTCTACCTACATGGCCGACGCCCGCATCGAATATACCGGCCAAGGCGATCTGACCAACAAACAACGCGAGGGCTGGCTCTCCAGAGCGCTAGATAAGATTTGGCCCTTCTAATCAGGCCTAGATAAGTCAACACCCCTTCCTAAAGGGAGGGGCTAGTAAACCTCGGTTGACCAGGGAAAGCTAGAGTTAAATCCACTACTTTGATATTAGGTTAAAGACCAACGGCGGGCTAGCTTCTACGGTTCCCCCCTTAAGCTCGAGGTTATAGATAATGGCAAAGTAAGTAAGAAATAGATCGTTAGGTTGCACAAGAAATCAAATTTTTCTAGAGCAACCACCATCTCGTCTATAAAGGCGTCTTTTAAACGAGCTTATCGCCATAGTAATAGTTAGGGATAAAAATCTCAAACCACTTATGCCCACCTCCCCTAAAAGGGCTAGACTCCTTTTGAGGCTCTTTCGAGCAATAATCTACTGCTACGGGAGATCTTTTCAAGTCTTTTCAGGTTAAAGAGACAATTCCATTCCTCCCCCCTGGCTAAACCCAGGTGGCTCTAGGTAGTAAAGAAGATGAAGTCATCAATTAAGTTGAAATTATTCGCGCTCGCAGCTATCTTAGCTTCGGCGCTTTCTTTAATCTTCTCTCTACCCGCTTCGGCCATTAGACTTAAGGAGCTAGCCACTTTTGAGGGGGTAAGGGTTAACCAAATCACTGGCTACGGATTAGTAGTGGGCCTTAACGGCACTGGCGATAAAGATCAAACCGGCTTTACCCGTCAGAGCCTATCAAACCTCTTAAAGCGCATGGATATCTCCGTGGCCCCCTCGGCCCTTAAGGTTAAAAACGTGGCTGCGGTTATGGTGACGGCCGATCTGCCACCCTTCGTAAAGCCCGGCACTAAAATAGACGTTTTAGTTTCTTCCTTAGGCGACGCCACTTCTCTTCAAGGGGGCACTCTTCTAATCACACCTCTTAAGGCTTTAGACGATCACATCTACGCCATTGCCCAAGGGCCCCTCTCAGTGGGAGGTTTCGCGCTCACCGGCCAGGCAGCCACGGTCCAAAAAAATCACCCCACCGTGGGGCGCATCGTTCAAGGGGGCACTGTCGAGCGTGAGGTACCTATCCGCTGGCAAGGAAAAGAAACTCTTTCAGTAAAATTAGCTCTGCCCGACTTTACCACCGCCGCTAGGACAGCTGAAGCTATAAACGAAAGCCTTCCCGGCGCAGGGGCCAGGCCCCTTGACGCAGCGACAGTGGAACTTAACGTTCCAGCCAATTATAGAGAAAATTTAGCCGTAATGGTCGCAGAACTAGAAAACGTCTTGGTCGAACCCGACTCAGTGGGCAAAGTCATAATAAACGAGCGCACCGGCTCGGTGGTGGTTGGAGAAAACGTTAAATTATCCACCGTAGCCGTGGCCCATGGCAATCTTTCAGTTCAAATCCGCGAGAGCGAAAATGTTAATCAGCCTAATCCATTTTCAAGCGGAGAAACGGTCACAACCCCGCAAACTGATATTAATGTCGAAGAGGGGGCTGATAAGCTCTTATTAATAGAGCGCTCGACTAATATTAACGACGTGGTTAAGGCCTTAAACGCCATTGGGGTTACGCCAAGAGATCTCATCACCATATTCCAACTCATCCAGGCCGCCGGTGCCCTTCATGGCGAGCTAGAAATCCTCTAAAGGTATTAAAGTTGTCCTCTGTTATCGACATAGCCCCTCATAGCGCCCCCATTAAGGCCATAGATCTTATAAACCAAATGGAAAATGGCTCCACTAGTCGTGGGCCAACTCAAATTGGGCTTAACAGCGACTTTTCCTCTCAATTACAAGCTCGTCTAATGGCCCAAGAGCCAAAAAGCGGGCGAGGCCAAACCATAGCCACCTTTTCAATCGATCAATTTAGGCAAGGGATTAATTTTTCTACTAAAAATCCTAGCCCCGAAATAGCCAACCCGTTAACGAGCAGCCCCGTAGCGCTTAGCCCAGGTAACTCTATCTCCCAAAATGGCCTTGCCGATAACCCGCAAAGATCTTTCGCCCTTAACCCTGAGGCTGCCAGATCTTTATCTAATGAAAAATTAACCAATGAAAAAGTAACGGATCAAAGCGTAGATAATGAGAGCGCTTCCGGCCAAGGGACCCTATCTCAAGGCGAGATGCCTCAAAGCCACATAACTCAAAACGAGATAACTCAAGATTATTCGGAGTGTAGCCAAATTCAGGACCAAAGTTCCCAAAAAGCTCAACAGCAAGCGCAAGTTGCCCCTTTAAGTGTAGGGCGTCGCTATCGGCCTTTAGAAAACGGCCGGCTAACCGAGTCCTCAATAAAGGTCAAAAATTTGACTGAAGAACAAAAGCTCCGTCAGCTAAAAAAAATCAAGGATTCGGCTGAAGAATACGAGGGCTTACTACTTAAAGAAATGATAAAAAGCATGCGCCAGTCACCCTTCGCCAAAACTCCGGGTAGCGAAACCTATAGCGAAATCGCGGAAAAGCCCTTCACCGCAGCCCTAACCGCAGCCGGTGGTTTGGGCTTAGCCCAAACAATCATCAGTCAAGTGGCGGCCCAAGAAGGGCTCCAAGAAACGTTAGCTAAAAACTCATCTATCATGGGCCCCAACTGGCGTCAAAGGCTGTCCCCCAGCCAGATGCCCAAAAGCGGCCCTAAGGCCAACTTTAATAAACCAATTGATGAGCAAAACCAAAAAGGCCTTAAGCGTGATTTGGGCTCTAACCATGATTTATCTAAAGCCTCGGAGAAAAATGAGGTTACCGAACAGAGCTGGTCCTCTCTTTCGTCAGCTAAGCCTAATCGGGCTAATACTAATGGAACCCAAAAACCAATAGAGGCCGAGCCTGGGCTAGTTTCCGATTTACCCGTAGTAGAATGGATATAATAATCCCTTAACCTCTATTTTTTCCAAACGCCGCTTTGGCTTGCTCTATTACCAGCCGAAACGAAAAAACCGCCAGTTACGAAAGGAACCCTTACATGGACTTAACCGTCGTTCAACGTCTGGCCGAAGAGCTTGATGAACATTTGTCGCGTTACCAATCATTGATAGATTTTCTAGAAAAGGAAAAAAAATGCCTTCTAAGCCTTGACCTTGAAGGCTTATTGGTGACTAGCCAAATTAAGGAAAAACTTGGCCTAGAAATCCAAGATAGCATTCATCAGCTAACCAATAGTTTGGTGGAAACGGCCTTAATGTTTAACATCCCCTCAATGCCCAACCCCACTCTGGCCGAAGTGGCTGCCTTATGCCCCAAGCCTTACGATAACCGGTTAAACGAGGGGGCCATTACCCTTGCTCGGCTCAAAAACATCATTAATAGGGAAAACGAGGCTAACCGCCTCTTTGTAGAGCAATCCTTAAATTTAGTTAACGAATCTATTAACGTTTTAACCGGGGCAGACCAAATCAAGGGCGAGGGCTACCGTAAGGACGGCAGCAAAGATAAGAGCGTAAAAAAATCGTTGCCAGCCAAACTTTCCAAGGAGGTTTAAAATGGGCGTGTCTTCGGCCATGTACACGGCTCTCACCGGTATGCGCCTATCTCAAACGGCCATGGAGGTGGCGAGCAATAATATTTCTAACGTCAATACCCAAGGATACTCAAGGCAACGCGTTAATTTAGCTACCCTCCCCTCGGTTAATCAAAGCTACGGTCAGATGGGCTTAGGGGTTAACGCTGATAATATAAGCCGCTATACCGACCAATTTTTAGTAAGAAGCCTAACCATGACCGGGGCCACCTTAGGCCATCATTTATCCCTTAAGAATTCTTTAGATAATCTGGAAATCTTTTATAACGAAAGCGATGGCAATGGCATCAACCAGGCCATGAACGATTTTTTTGACTCCTTTTCCCAACTGGCCGACGAGGCCTCCAACATCCCCTATAGAGAAGAATTAATAGAATACGCTCAAAATTTGACCACTCAACTAAGCCTAAGGCGTCAAGAAATGGACGAGTTGCGTAAAGACACTAACGCAAGGATTAACGATGCGGTCATCCAAGTAAATTACCTCATAACCGAAATCGCCACCCTTAATCAACAAATCTCCGTGGCCGAGGACCCGGCTCTCAACCGCCAGGCCAATGATTTGCGCGATAGTCGCGAGGAATTAACTAGACAGCTAGCCGAATATATGAATATTGATTTTTACGAAGACCCACACGACGGCCAATACACCATCACCTCCAGCTCGGGTATCCCTTTGGTTCTCAAAACCACCTCCTTCGCTTTAACCACAGTGACCAATAGCGACGGCGACGTTAACCTTAAAACCACTCACAACCAATATTGGATGGAAGATATAACGGCCTCGGTGACCGAGGGAGCCTTGGGCGGCTGGCTGGAGTTTAGAGAAGAGGTCTTATTAGATTACTACCGCCAATACGATTCCTTTGTCGACGGCTTAATCTTTAATATTAACGATCAGCACGCCCAAGGGGCAGGGGAGGCCCTCTTTACTGAAGCTGTGGCCACTACCGATGTCTCTAACCTTTGCTCTACTGAAATTGTCTTTCCCGGAGAAGATAACGACATAAGGATAAGCTCCTTGGTCCCTCATTTAGCTTCCAGAGAGCCCTACGACGATTTTTATAGCGATCCTGAAAATATAGAGATTAAATTTGTTAAATCTGATATCACTACCTCTGAAATCACCTCTTCGGTTAAATTTAACGACGATCCGAACCGCATGAAGTGGGAAATAACCATAACCTTACCCACTGATTCCAATGGCAACGTTTCAGTCAGCGCCAGAGAGCTGTGCGCCTATATTAACTCTGAAAAAAGTTCTAGCGTCTCTGACGGCGTAAATTACTTACCACCTAGAACCTCGGCCTGGAAGGTTGGAGATTTTATTAGTGCCGAGGGGGTTATGAACCAAGGCGATAGCGGTAGAATCAACTTTTCTGGGTCAAACTTACCTCAAGAACTAAATACCTTTTTTACCCTTGATCGCTCCCTAAAGTACGTCTTACCCCAAGGTCAGCACCTTAGCTACGGGCTGGAATACGCCGAGTTAAAAACTAATTTTAAGCATACTAATAACGACGTTATCTTCACCTCAAATGAAAAAGGTGCGGCCGGAGAAGCCTTGAGCCTAGAATATCGCTCAGATGGTGGAGCTAATAGGGCTCTAAGCGTCGAAGTTATCTCTAGCCCAGACGGTGGTCAAAATATTGTGGTTAACCTAGCCACCGACAATAATGGTATGGTTGTCACTACGGCCGGAGATATTGTTAACGCTATCAACTCGCATCATTTAGCTAGAACCTTAGTTACCGCCCAAACTCCTTTGGAAGAAAACGGTCTTGGGGTAGTGGAGGCGATGGAAAAAACCTATCTTGACCGCAGCGGCTATTTTACCCTAGCTGTCTATAAAGAAGGCGATGAACCTATCTTTCATAAGATAACCGTAAACCCTGATGATAAATTGGAAGATATTGTAAAGCAAATTGGGACTACCTTCGATCAAGGGGTTACGGGCCTTAGATTGGAAACCATCACTGATCGTCACGGGCGCGATCAAGTAAGGATCATTGCCGACGAAGGCTATAACTTCGGCTACGCTGGCGATAACTCTGGCATTTTAGCCACCTTAGGGCTAAACAATATCCTAACTGGCCATAACGGGGCCGACGTCGGGGTTAATCAACTCTTAATTGATAACCGCGACTATATTAACGCCGCTCATATCAATTCTAACGGAGTGATAGCTAATGGCGATAATACTAACGCTTTAAACATGAGCGAACTAAGAGACAAACGCTTTAGCTTTTACCACCAGGCCTCGGCCACCTTAGGCTCGGAATTTAACGGCATCTACTCTAACATAGGGGCCGCCGTTCGGGGGGCGACTACTGATTACAACTTTACCGAAGGCATCTATTCTCAACTCCAAGATAGGCTCGACTCTATCGCTGGGGTTAATTTAGATGAAGAACTAGCTGATATCCTAAGATTTCAGTATATGTATCAGGCTTCGGCCAAGATGATTTCAACTATCGACACTATGATGGAGACTTTATTAGCCATGAAATAATTTTAGATAGTTATTTTTTTATTTTATTAAAATAGTAAAAAGTTAATCTTTATCTTCGGCCTTTACGGCCTAGACCTTGAACCTCAATTTGGTGAGGCCAATATGATCTACCGAACCAGTCAGCGCGGAACATACAGAAACATTAACGATAACCTTGGGTTACTCTCCTGGCGCATTGGTCAGCTGTCAAATAAGATAGCCTCGGAGAGGCAAATAAACAAACCCTCCGACAACCCCTCGGGGGCGGCCACGGTGTTGCGCACGAGGACTGTTTTGTCCGAAATCACCCAATATACCGAAAACGTTAACTACTCCAACACCTGGCTTACTAACACCGGAAACGTCATGGAGAGCGTTAAAAACGCCTTAGACGAGATCTATTCCAAGGCCGAGCAAGGAGCCACCGACACTTATACGGCCGAGCAACGGCTTATTATCGCCGAAGAAATCGACGCCCTCTTTCAAAGCGTCGTCCAGTTCGCCGACTCCAAATACGGAGATAATTACCTCTTTAGCGGTCAAAGTACCGACGTACAGCCCTTTTCTCTTAATTTAAAGGCACAACAAGTAGTCCCTGGCTGCCTTAATAGCGAACTGTGGAGCGGGCAAATTCAAAACTATGGTTCAAACCTCTTTGTGCCTAGGCCGGATCTACCAATAGAAAGTCAAAAGTTCGTTATCGAAGTAGTTCAAGCCGGCGGCCTCGATTCCAGCTTATACGCTCACCAAAGCTCAATGTCGGTCATTAAAACCGCAGGTTCAAACGATCTAGGTGATTATTATCTAAGATTAGATTCTTTAGCTCAAAACTATAACCAAACTAGCCTAAGGCTCGTCCCTGGTCCAGAGATTATAGATAGGACCGGCCAAGCCGGAACCAATAACGAGGTTATATTTTCTAACCCCATCTCCTCCCCTCTTTCCATTGTCTACGCCTATGGTAATAGTGCCATGACCGCGCCGGTCTCGGCCTCCTTTACCAGCCCCCCAGACATCTTAACTCTCTATTTAAAGAGTAACGGTTTTGATCCGCCCTCCCTCTCAGCCGCTACCGCTCAAAATGTTACGGCTGCAGCCATTGCCTCGGCGGTCAATTACACCGGTTTAGTCTCGGCCTCGGTCACTTTAGGAGGCCAAGGGAGAGTGGATCTAGAGCGCCTTCCTAGCGGGACGCCTATTAACACGAGAGTTTATCTTTCTAACCAAACCGAGGTTGAAGTCAGTAGCGGAGTGATTACCGTCTATTTAGCCCGATATTCCCAAGCTAGCGGAGGGACGCTAAAAAGCACGGTTTTTGACGTGGTTAGTGCTATAAATCACGACCTAGTTGCTTCAACCATGGTCATAGCTTCTTGCTCGGGCTTAGGTAGTTCCGGGGCCGCACAAACTATCTTTTCACCTATTACTATGACCGCCTCCGATCCTTATACCTTAGCTTTTGTTCAAACGGAGCTAACTGGAACCCATAACGATCTTATCTTTAGTGTTAAAAACGAGCCGGGAGCCCCGGTGGGAGAAAGCGGCAATAAATATAACATTATTTACGAGTTCATAAATCCACCCAATCTTACCACTAAAACCACGGCCTCTTACTCCGCGGCCACTTCGACCATAACCGTTACTTTAGGCTCCAGCGGCTCGGCCTTTGTTGAAGAGTACGCTCGGGCCTTAAACGATCCCGCTTCCACGGCCTTCCATAGCCCGACCGAGGCCTTAAGGCAAGCTAAAATATACGCCATAACTGCCAACGCCCTAGAGGTTAAAGAAGCTGTGGAAGCGCTCTCTTCTGCGGAAAGTCTTTATATTGAAGTAAGGACCGCCGAAGGCGATAGCGGGTTAGGCAAAGTCTATCCCGGAGGTCCTTTTCAATTTAAAGAGGGCTATGATCAGCCGGCGATTATTAGAGTGAGCCAAGACGGAGGGCTCACTTGGGGCCCGCCCACGGCCTTTAACCCCAGCCAATTTCAAACCGGAGGACTTTATTACAACTCCCAATTAGGTCACGCCTCGCTAACAACCAACCTACCCGGCGCGGCCAACGATATCGTCTTTACTGCTAACTATATGGGCACTTGGGGCGACGATCTTAGAGTTGAATACCTAAAACCAGCCGGGCCTTACCCGGTCTCGGCCTCTGTCAGCGTGGGGCCTCAAAATTGGAATATTTGCGTAACTTTAGGAGTTGATTCGAAAGGTCAAATCACTACTACGGCCAACGATGTGATCGATTTAATCAACAACCACCCCCAAGCCTCTCAATTAGTCACCGCCTCTCTTGCCAATTACCACGAAGGGGGTGGGGGGATCGTTAGAAACATGGACTGCCTTTCGCTAACTACGGGTGAACCTTACGAAATAGACGGAGTCACTAAGATTACACCTTTGGGGCACGCTACCGCTACCGTAAGCTTTCCTTACTCTCCCCCGGAACAAGCCTGTCCCGATCTTATATTTCAAAGCCTAAATTGGGGGGAGGCCGGAAACTCCATTGGGGTGCGCTACACTATGTCAGCTGACTCTTCAATTTTTGGCTCAGCGGCTATTTACCAAGATAAGGTCACCATTAGCTATGAAAAAGACGATTTAGATAGACAAGTGGTAGTCGTCCACCTAGCCACCCAAGTCCTACCCGCCTGTCCTGACCCTGAAAGTGATAGGGAGGCTTACGACCAGTTTAGGAAAATATTTCCGGCCTATAGCTGCTCTGAGGAGCGAGCGGTCATTTCCACGGCCGGTGACGTCTTAGAAGCCTTAATCGCCAAAAACCTAGCTCAGCCTGACCAAGCCTTAGTTTGGGCCTCTATGGAATTTAAAGACGAAGGCTGGGATTCCACAGCCAAGGTAGGGCCCATGGATAAAACCCTCTGGCTTAGCGGAGGAGAAGAGACCTTAAAGGCCTCGGACCACGGCGTGGCCTTAAAATTTATCCCAGACGGGACTGCCCTTCAAGTAGGCGATCTTTTTGAGGTGGGGGTGGGCTGGTATAACGGTGATAGCCAAAATTTAGATATTAACACTATGAGTCAATACCGAACTACCTCCAACGTCACTGGAGAGGCCTTATTAGGAGGCAACGGAGAAGAGGATAACGTCTTAGATACTATCCAGCGCCTTAGCTGGGCTCTAAAACATAACGATAGCGAGCTTGTAGGTAAAGAACTACCCAAGCTTAAAGCTAGTATCGAAAAAATCACCACCATGGAAACTAACGTCGGTACCCGCATTATTCGCAACGAGTTTGTCTTAAGTAACCTTGAGCTAAACAAATTTGCCGCAGAAACTACCTTGTCGGAGATCGAAGACGCAGATTTTACTAAGCTTATTACCGATCTAAAAAATGCCCAACTAATCTACGAGGCCTTGCTCGGGACTACGGGAATGGTTACTAAACTATCCCTCCTCAACTATATTTAAAAAAACTCTAACTTTTAATTTTAGCTAAGATTTTTTATATTTTTACTTATCGAAAGCGCCGAAAACTTAGTCCATCAGGGCGGGGATATAAGGAGAATTTCGGTTTGATTCATGTTTTCATTCCAAAGTTCTTTGATTTTCTATTCTACTCGCATAATTATGGCTAGAGGCGCTCCGCCGCGGCTTCAAGCGAAATAATTTGATGACCAGAGAGAGTCGAGAGTCTCCCCATAGATTGACAAAACT
This sequence comes from Deltaproteobacteria bacterium, assembly GCA_031288745.1. Classification (GTDB taxonomy): domain Bacteria; phylum Desulfobacterota; class Desulfarculia; order Adiutricales; family Adiutricaceae; genus JAITQT01. The sequence continues at coordinate 1,581 of JAITQT010000306.1, read as the reverse complement.
ATAGGCGTTTGTCATAGCGATTAAACCGCTTGGAACTCCTTTTAGGCTCTTGACTAAACAAGAGACAGCTACTTTCGGCGGATAAAGAACCAGAAGATGAACATGGTCATTTTTACCATCAAAAATAGCCAATTTCGCCTCAAAATCCTCACCCACCAAAAGAAATATAACCGGTAAGCCAGTTAGGAGTGATTTAGCCATTTAGCTACATTCCAAAGGAGGCCTTAAAAGGGAAGAGTCAGAAAATACCTTATCGGAGTCTTCGGCCAGCCTACCCCCAAAAACTTTGGGTGAAAGGATACTCCATAAAAAGCGCTGTCTATAATTTCTAAGCAAGACAGTTCGTTTCCTAGTGATAGCAAACGACTACCTTATTCTAGCCCCTTTCTTGCTGCCCTCAGATACTTGTATTGACATTAAGCAACCGGTCAGATTACTCTCCCAACCGCCTGGCCTCCTCTTCCAGAATATAATTGACGAAAAGCCTTTACATCGCTTGGCCCTGCTTTCGCTTGACCTTTTTAACAGTAAGGCTTTTTCTACGGCTCGAAGAAGCCAGTATTTGGCTGAAATCGAAGTTCTTTAAGCCCCAGATAATTGATTTCCCCCATAGATGGATCTTAATTTAGCTATCCTCCAATGTCCTTTAATTATGGTCCAAAACCCTCCTTGCGACAACTTTTTCGATCGAAAAAAAACAATTGCTCTCACCCCTTTTGGATTCCTCATAAAAATTTAGCTCCTTTGTTGCTTGGCTGCCTTAGGGCATAGGGCATAGGCCAAAGTCCCGCCCCCTATCGCCAAAATCATTTACGCCCTACGGAACTACGGAAGGCCTTCTCACCTTTGGGCTTTGGTTATCCGATAATAGTATGATGGCCTTGAAACTTAACTAAGTGTTAGCTCTAGCGTTAACGAGCGTCTGAAGCGATGAGGTGACATGAATCAATTGCTAATAACCCAACAGCCATTTCATAAAATAATTTAAAAGGCGCAACTTTAGGCTGATAAGACCGGCTCCATTTTTGAAATAAAAAAACTCAGAAGCTCTTCCTCTAAGACCCAGACGCTTTGACCAGACTCTCCCTTTAGATACAATAGAGGAACTCTTTTGCTAGGATAAGGAGCTATTTAAGTCCCTTAAAATCGCCTCCCTTCGCTATGAAGTTAAAAAGCACCCGGCCCTCAGTTTTAAAATGAACTTCGCCAAAACGAGGTACCCGGAGGAGCTAGAATACAACATCATCAGTGACTTTAATAAATACACCTATTACCACAACAGTACAGGGATTATTTACTCATAAATATTTCAAATTTCAAAATTTCGATTTTTTTTTACTCTGAACAAAAAAACAACTTAACATTTATCCTCCGACCAGCTATCGTCTCCTTAGCGAACACCGTTGTAGCCACGGCCTCGTAATCCAAATAGCGGGAGAGAGAAATGTCATTACTTGGGATACGCGACTGGAATCCTTCTATTCTTGAAAAGGCTGGGTTGACACCCGATAACATACCTCAGTTCGAGGACGAACTGTACGGGTATTTAAGTAATTTCGCTGATTGTTTCAAGGTCGTCAC
>JAITQT010000301.1 GCA_031288745.1 Deltaproteobacteria bacterium | reverse complement strand
TATCGCGATACAAGCTCAGAGAAAAATACTTTTAGGTATACAAACTAAATAGCAGAAAGACGATTAATATCAAGTAGTTAAGACCTTATGCCTTAGCTAACTTGTAAACTCCCGCTAGTAGTATATTTTTTCTAAAATGAGACCTTAATCTTTCTCTTTTCAAAGAGCTAGCCCCCTCTTAGGGGCTGGGAGGGTAGGCTAGTTTTTTTGAGTTCCACAACTTTGAGGAAGAACTCCTCATTTTTTCTCCGCTGGTAGCTCAAAATGGAATAAGATTGAATCAAAGCCGTTCAAGATAATTATGGCAAAACTCAGGAAACACTTATTCTGAACCACTTTCAGGGCGATACAGAAAAGAATCTAGAAGAGTTTTTTCCAAAAAAATGTGCTGTCTAAAACTCGGGGGTCTTAGCTTCCAAAACGTATGGGTTAAGAAAGAGTGTGTATTTCAATAGAACCCTTATAGGGTAATGGTTTGAGGTGCTCTTAGCTCCATCCTTCCCAACTTGTAGCTTATCCTTAGGCTTGATTTTGCTCTCCAAAATGTTGGGCCTATCCCAACCAAGGCTTGATAGCTCATCTTATAGCCTCCGCGGCGTCCTAGAACATACTTTGAGTGTTATCAAGCGGCAACTCGCCCAACCGAACTGGGGGAGATGTCGTAGGCTTTCTGACCTTGTTCGGTCGCTCTTGATTTAAGAAATACATCAGACCCTTTGTAGCCAGGGGCTTTTAAAAGTTGCCTTTTTTCAGCAATTTTTCTTGGACTGCTTAATATTTAGCCTATAATCAAGCTCTCAAAACCTGGTTGAATAAAAAAAACGCTTAAATAAGCGCTTTTTTGCTTTATTGGGGGTAAGCCCAAAAAAATTAGAGAGCTATCTAATTAGATTTTTTCTTCTCAGCTTTAGATCGCTAATAATCCTATCGGCCAGAACCAAATGCTCGACTTCAACTATCATGGCCGAGCCCAAAGATAGCGTGGTTTCTTCGGTTAAATAGCGCCGCAGATTTTCAGAAACTAAGATAGGGGCCTCGACGCAGTGATAGGAATTTAGGCCCAATAGCCTAAAAGAAGTGGCTGCGGCCAACCCTTTTTCATTGGACCATTCAGGGCTAGCGAAAGCAAAGGGCATATCCTTAATGGCTAAATTGGCCGTCTCAGCTAGGCCCTTAAAAAAGGCCGAGGCCCTAGCGTTATCTAAGCACTCGCCCATGTGCCAGACTGGCGGTAAATGTCCGTCTAAAAATGAACGCAGCTTCGCTCCCGCCTTTTGAGCCCCTTTTAAACAGCACAAACCTAGTTTAAGGAGAGGAAAAGAGGCGCAGCCGTTAGTCAAGACTAAGACGTTATTTTCTATAAGCTTTAAAGCGGTTTCATAGACCGCCTTTTCGTAGAGCACTCTAGGGTTGCTGCAGCCAACTAAGTTAACTATACCCAAGATCTGCTCCTCTTTCATAGCTTGAACTATATGGCTTAAGCCTCCCTTTGGAGCGAAGAAAGAGACTATATTTTCCAGAGAAAAGCCGATTTCAGCCTCGGCCTCGTAGTTAGGGATGTTTCTATTAACGTCTTGACGATTAGAAAAACTCTTAAGGGCTCTATTAACTATGGCCGTGGCAATCTTTTGGGTTTGCTCAAGGTTTGAATGGTAGTGGTCGTAACCAAAAAACTCGGCCCCCGGCAGCCGTCCACTATCGTTAGTTACCACCACCGTCGTTTTAAAGCAATCGGCTACCTCCATAATTGAAGGTAAGACGTCTTGAAGATCGCATACCCAAAGATCCAAGGCCCCGGTGCCTAAAACTAGTTCGGCCCCGACCGCATTAGATAGCGGTATAACTTGGCCGTAACGATATAAGGCCGAAAGCCCCGAACAACAGATACCGTAAAAAGAAACGCCCTGGGCCCCTAATTTTTTGGCCCTGGCCACAAATTTAGGCGAGCGGCCTTGTTTTAAAATTTCGCTCACCAGTATCGGGGAGTGCCCGTGGACGGCGATATTTAGATTATTTTTTTCTAACGCACCAAGGTTACAACGAACCACGCCTCGACGAGGCGGGCCTAAGAGGCTATCCATAGCGATAGAAGACCCCAACACACAGCTAAAGGCAAAGGCTAAGCCGCAGCGATGAAACTGTTTCATGACGTTACGCCAGTCTCCGTCGGTTCCGGTGGTCGTACGATGCAAGGCCTCGAAGACCTCGTGGGCAGCGCTTATTGGTAAGAGTTCTTCCTTTTCCCAAACCTCCACCCGCTCTTTTGAGGCAAAGGCCTTAAGACTCTTATGCTCGGCGGGCACAGTCCTTGATAAATCCTCTAATAATAAATTGGCCAGATCTAAGGCTACCTTTTCTAACTCTCGCCCTTCTTCTTTAATCCCCAAGGCCTTAGCGCTCTTTCTAACCTTTTCCTCCCCTTCAATGGGAATCTTTAACTCGCCTAAGGCGGCCGCCCTAAGGGCTAGCATGGTTTCTCTACCACGGCAGCCGTGAGCGGCCGCACCAGCGGCTATCATGCGCAATAAGCCCCTAGCGGCAATTAGATCCTTATCAGCCCCGCAGACACCCTTTGGAGATTTTGCGGTTATTTTACAAGGTCCCATTACGCAATTGCGGCAACAAGCCCCGGCTAGACCGAAATTACACTGTGGTTTTTGCTTATCAAAGCGGTCAAAGACGCTCTCTATCCCTTGTTGCTCAAAAAAACGCAGCGTTTCGCGGACAGCTTGATCGGGGGTTTGGCTTTCGACCTCTTTTTTATTTGGGAAACTCTTTTTGTATTTGGCCGTGGCCGCTAAATAATCGCTACAATCAGTTATATCGTGTTTATGATTATGAACTCGGCTCATTGTCTCCTCCACTTACGCCTAAGCCACCTAGCCCAATAGTCTAAAGCGGCCCCTAGAAAACCTATATATACTATAGTTACGACTAACTCGCCATAGGCCATGCGATCTCTAGCGTCTAAAATAAAATAACCTAAGCCAGACTGAACGCCTAGCATTTCAGCAGGCACTAGCACTATCCAGACGACACCGACCGAGAGGCGCACCCCGGTTAAGAGGTGATCAACTACGCCTGGGAGGACGATTTTAACTAAGATTTCAAACTTAGTAGCCGACATGCTTTTAGCTAAGGTAATCCAGCGCTTATCAAGGGCGGCCACCCCTGCGGCCACGTTTATGATTATAGGCCATACGCCGGAAAAGGCCAAGAGAAAATAGGCAGGCGCATCTCCAATGCCTAAAAAAATAACAGCTAGCGGCATCCACGACAGGGGGGAGACCATGCGTAATAATTGGAAAAATAGGCCGGCGCTTCGCTCAAATAATTTCGAGCCACCCAAAATCAAACCTATGGGTAGCCCGAAGAGCACAGCTAAGCCCAGGCCAACCCCTACTCGCCTTAAACTATCTATGGTATGGACGTTTAGAGCGCCGCTGGCAATCATCTCTTTGGCCGCCTTAAAGGCTTCAGCAGGGGCAAAATAGCCGGCCATGGGTTTGCTAGACGAAAAAAAAATGGTGGCGGCCCACCAGAAAACTAGAAATCCTAGTGGGCCAAGCAAAGGAATGAGGACTTTATTAAGCTTCAATCAGTTCCTTCCTGTTCCAGCCATCGGTGACTGCGAAGGCCTTCAAACCTCCGTTTTCTTCAATAGCTTGGCGAACAAAGCGATCGTCTACCAAATCCTTAGCCGCGAAGCTCTTGTCTAGATCTTTTAGAAAGGCGTTGTCGCCCTCAACCACAGTTTCCTTTAACGAATCGATCAGGGCCTCGGTATACGAGGGGAAGGGATAAGGCTGAAAATCTATGCGGGTATGGTTCCAGTCCTTATGGATGTTGGCCTCAGTCTTAAAGTACTCCTCATCTAAGGCTGTATTTTCTACTAGCACTCTTTCTAAGACCGGCTGAGGGAAAGGAGTGTAATGGCCAGGGCCGTCCTTAGATAAGATGACTGCGCTTTGCTGGCGATTGGCGCGCATCCACAACTGAGCCTTAACTATGGCGTTAACCACCTTTTGTGACCATTTTGGTCTTTCATCAAGGTCTCTTTGGTGCTGGAAAATAACGCAGCAAGCGTGGTTGTTCCAGACGTCGGAAGTAAAACGGGCGATTTTACCAATCTTATTTAGTTCGGCCGCCGCGTTAAAAGGCTCGGCTACGATAAAACCGGCCACAGTTTTTTGGGCTAAGGCCGGACCCATGTCGGCCGGGGCCATGACCACTAAGGAAACCTCGTTGGGGGCTAAAGTCTCTTTGGGGGTGGTAACGATGTTAAGATTAGCCTTACGCAAGATTTTTTGCAAGACCACGTTGTGAATGGAATACCAAAAAGGTATGGCTACCTTTTGGCCGCCCAGGCCCTCTATGGATTCGATTTCAGGACTCACCGTCAAGGCCGAGCCGGCCATGTGGTTCCAAGCGGTGACCCTGGCCGGAAATTTGGAACCAAAGCGAGCCCAAACGGTAATGGGGGAAAGAAGGTGGACCACGTCCACTTGCCCGGCCATGAAAGCCTCGACCACCTGCGACCAAGAGCGGAACATGCGCGGAGGCTCAGCTTTTAGCCCCTCAAGTTCGAAATGATTATTGGCGTGGGCAATCAATAAAGGGGCGCTATCGGTGATAGGCAAATAGCCTATTCGCACGCGATCATCGTCTTGAGCTCTAACGGGCCTCGACCAAGAGGGGACCGCCGCGGCCCCAGCCAGTAATGCGGAAAGGCGTAGAAATTCGCGCCTAGATACGTCAAAACTAAAACTCATATTTACACCTACAAAAATAATGAAAATAACAACTTTTTAAGCTTGATTAAACACCTAAAACCCAACCTAAGACTTGGGCGTTCATAAAAGAGCGCAAAGTCTGGTCTGAGTCATGATCATCTCATCTCCATCTTTCTCCCCCCTTCCCTATTGGTGGTTTTGCTTCCCACCCGTGGGCCTTTTGGTTTTCAATACTATGGAGACTCTAACTCTCATCAAGTCCTCTTTCACCTTGATTGATCTCCCCGCTTATCTTACAAGGCTATCTGAGCATTCCAGCCACAATCTCTTAATGCCCCTGAAGGTAGATTTCTCCGTCGCTTGGTTCACCGACTTCATTACTTGTAGCCCAGCCGCAATGGCCTACACCTTCATCAGCTGTCATAACCGAGCCTATCACCGTACGCTTACAGGATTCGCCATATATTGTGAAGATTCGCCGGGCCCCCTAACCAAAAAAGTTCGTCATCCATCGGACGACTCTTTCGCCTCGGGTGGCTCTCCACTTCGCCTCTTAATAACGCAGCTACCTCTGGCTATATGGATTGCGATTCCTTCCCCTGATGTGGACTTCACCTCACTAACGTTGCCCATTGAGTAACCGTTCACCAAGTCTTTTTTTCCCCACGTTGCGGCTGGTAGCGACTTTCGAGTTGTAATTAAGTTTTAGCATACCTTTAAGTTCTTAACATTAGTTCTTTTAACGTTTCTACTTAGCTCTCTGCTCCAACCATA
>JAITQT010000284.1 GCA_031288745.1 Deltaproteobacteria bacterium | reverse complement strand
TATAAAATTTTTTAATTAATGAAAATATATAGTAATATCATTTGCTATCCTAGGCTCGTTTAATCGCTCTATCAGTCTAGTCAAGAAAGCGGACGGTTAAACTTTTAAGGAGATATTTTTGGCCTTCTTACCTGAGACGATATTTTTAGGCCAGACCATTACCGCTACAATTTCGCTTTCTGTAGATCTAGCGGCCTTATTACCGGTAACGAGTTTTAAAATAAAGATTTCAATATCAACTTAGAGTAGAGCTTCCAAAGCTCATGGTTAAGGGCTAAAGGCTAGCCCTGAAACTTTATATAGACAGCTCAAAAGTCAACGGCAGCCGGAGGCAGAGGTAAAAGGGGCAGGGGAAGGGTCACTCGGATTATTTATTTTTTTTGTTGAATAGATAATTTTATATGTAAAAAGATTAAAATCAATATTAAATATTAATAATAATTAAATAAATTTCTTTTAGATAATAATAATCTATTGATATTAATTTATTTTGATTAAATTATGATCAGGCAAAATATTGAGGCTTAGCCCTAGCCTTATCACCTCACCCTAAAGGACAGAATTTTACAGCACTTCCGATAAAAGGCCTCAAAAGCCCCCCAACAGGCCGAATATTTTTAAGAAATTTTGCTCAACCACTATTCCATTTTTGGTCCGAGACGTCTACAATAATCGAAAATCGTTCTAATGAAGTTAGGCGAACTCCTTGGAACTACCTAAAAATGCTTGAATAACTATAATAGTCATAGTTATTTTGTATTCGTTGATGCTCCTGCCTTGGTTTTATTTCGAGTTTAAAACGGAGCGCTAAGTTTTAATAGTGAGCCTAACTAAGGCGCTTGGATTTGGCCCAGTAGCCGAGCTTAGTTTATAAAACGCTAGACTTTCGTTGAGTCGTCGATAGCTCTTTGGAGGAGTGGATGCTTATCACCATTACCGGTAAGCTTGGCAGCGGTAAAAGCACCGTGTGCGAAGTGCTATCAAAGCGGCATCGATTCGAGGTCTTCTCAAGCGGCTCTATCCAGAGAAATCTAGCTAAATCGATGAACCTAGACACTTTGGCCTTTAACCAGTTAATGACTTCCGATCCTAGTTTCGATCACCTCATAGACGAAGAGGTCAAGAGGTTATCTAAGGCGAAAAAAAACGAGCGCTTGATATTCGACTCTCGTTTAGCTTGGCACTTTGTAGAAAAATCTTTTAAAGTCTTTCTCTCCGTTGATCCAACCGTGGCGGCCACCAGAGTGATGTTCGCTGGTCGCGGTCCTGAGGAGAACTACGCTAACGCCATTGACGCTAGAGAAAAGCTAAAGCTACGCTCTCGCTTGGAGATTACTCGCTTTAAAGAGATCTACGGTGTGGACTTAGAAAATTACTCTCATTTCGATTTAGTCATAGATACCACCTGGCTCGATTCTGAGCTAGCTGCTTCTTTGATTTACGATTCTTTTGAGAGCTTTAAGGCCCAAAAATTTTTCTCCCCACGGCCGGTTATCGTTCTTTCCCCAAAATCACTATATCCTACCTCTCCTCTTAAAGTTGTTAAAGTCGATTTAGATCTAAGTGATAATTTTTGCTCTAGACCGTTAAAGGTTTTAGTTAGGGATGGTTATTTTTTCTTAATAAACGACGATGGCTCTTGGGCTGCGGCTCTTTCCAATAAGCTTAACTACGTAAGAGCCGTGCCCGGTAGCGCCGAGGATGCCGCCAAGGCTAACTTATCTTTAGACGTCGGCCAGGCCTTTAGCTTAAACTCTAACTGGCTAAAAAAGGTAGAGCAAACCGGGAGTTTTCTATACCCCAGCGCCCCTGAAGCCTTCGGTACCCTTTCGGCCTTAGCCTAAAATTACCTTAAAACTATGGCCTTAAATTTTAATATGGCTACTTAAACTCCCAGCATCAGGCCCCCAAGGGGGCTGAGAATGGGAGGTTGGTAGTAGCGTAAAAAAGGCCAAGAATTTCTATGACCTTAAGTGGGCCCCTGAGGGAATAGAGGCTATGAAATAATTTCGCATCACTTAGTGTCCGTTCACCAATGTGAACGTTTAAGGGCCTGTTCACAAGAGAGAACGTTGCGGTGCCAAGCCTATTGAAAGGGACGACACATACCGCAATAATGTAGCCCCCTTTAGGAGCTTAGTAATTTTAACATTAATTCAAGTTAAATATATGGTTGGAGCAGAGAGCTAAGTAGAAACCTCAAAAGAACTAATGTTAAGATCTTATAAGGTATGCTAAAACTTAATTACAACTCGAAAGTCGCTACCAGCCGTAACGTGGGGAAAAAAAGACTTGGTAAACGGTAACCTTAAAAGTAACCATTCACATGCCCTTCCAGAAGGCCTACCGCGCTTTGAGATTTTAGCCTCGCCTTCTATCCGCTGCAAGTTGGCTTAATGGGTTTTTCAAATTGCGAGAAAAATGTCAACCAGTAGCCATTATTAAGTCTTATTTTCAGTCGAGCGGGAAGTGGAAGACAAGGTCTTAACGAGGGCTTGAACGGTTACCATATCTTAGCTAGAGAGATTTAAAAGGCGCTCTGTTAGGTCTAAAAAAATTAAAACTGGGCCTTTAGGCCGCGATAAGCCCGGGTACTGGCAGGATATGGTGAATTAAAGACTTCTCTCTTCGCCTTAACCTTATAGGCCTTTTAATGGCCCTAGATTGGCCAAAACCGGCTAGGTTCCCAATTTATTAGAGGGAAAAAGATTAAAGAGTCAAAGTTCTTTAATAGATCTCCAAAAGCACCTCTGCTCGACCAACTATGGCCACGGCCATCA
>JAITQT010000252.1 GCA_031288745.1 Deltaproteobacteria bacterium | reverse complement strand
AAAGACCCTCTCCCTCTCGAAAGGTTCTATAGCCGGTCCTTCGTCGGCAACCGCTATTTCGACCTGACGACCATTTACGCGCTTAACCGATACCTCAATATCTTTACCCGTCGAATATTTGACGGCGTTTCCTATGTAATTAGTTAAGACGCTTAAAATATGGCTAGGGTGGATATTGACTTTGCCCTCATCAATATTCCAAGAAATGTTCTTATCGCCAAAGTCAACTAGATCGACAATCTCATGAGAGAGTTCCTCAAGATCACAAACGCCGGTTTCTAGAAATTCAATCTTTTCCAGCCGGTGGAGCGACACAAGATCGTCTAAGAGAGTGTTGAGGCGCTTAGAATTACTAAAGATGACCCCTAAAAATTTCTCTAAAAGAGTCCTAGGCATTTGAGTATCTTTAATAATCAGTTCACAAGTGGTTAAAATCAAAGTTAAAGGAGTCTTAAGCTCATGGGAAACGTTTCCGACTAGATCGGACTTATATCCGTTATAACGCTGACGATCGGTGATATCATGAAGTATGACCATTTTAGAGGGCCCGTTTAAATTTCGGCTCACCGAGACCACCCTCTCTCCTACCTTAACTTCATCTGTTGGGTCGCGCCCAGAAAGAGAGACGAATAACGTGATAGTCTCAGCGCGATCTAATTTTTCCATATTATCGGGGATGTCAAGATTTAATATCTCGCTAGCCTTCTGGTTGTGGTAAACGATTTTTTTTTCTTCAAAAAGTATTATTCCGTCTTGAATATGATCTAGAACGTACCTAAGCCTTTCTGTTAAGAGATTGTTTTCTTCGTCACGAGCCCTCAGCTCTCTGGTCACCGTCGAAAGAGAATACAAGGCCAAATCTAAAGAGGCCTCGCCAAATGAGGGTAACTCGTAGCCCCCCTCGCGAGCCGATGAGACCGCTTCCCCCAGCTCGCGTAAAGCGCGGCTAGTGTTGGAAGACACATAGAGCGCGAAAGCGGCCACGCAGGCCACTAAAACCACCAAACCTGACATAGTCTGAGTTATCAGAGCGCTTTCCATGGCTAGATAATAGTTGGCCGGATAGGCCACTCTTAATACTCTATCCTCGCCCACTTTTTCGGCGTAATAAATGGTAGGTATCCCGGTGGTGTCGCTAAGGCGCTTGACCATAGCCGGGTTATCGTAAAAAGCGTTTTTTATCTCCTCTCGATTGGCGTGATTATCAAGCTTTTTCCCGTCATCAGCCTCGGTATCTAAAACCACCTGGCCGCTCTTTTCAATTACCGTGACCCTTAGGCCCAAACTTGAGCTTATCCCTTGAAAGCGACTAATGTCTGAGGAAGCTCCTAGAATAACGGAAACTAAGAGCCACTGATTTTTGAGCTGATTTTCAAACTGTCGAGAGCTAATCTTTTCGTAATTGCTCTGAATCAGAATCAGGCCCAAAATCATAACCAATGCGGTGGGTATAAAAATTAGGAGGAATATTTTCCTCGTGCCGATCATATTTAATCCTCGCGGAATAACCCGCGGCCCGGGTTGGTAGATGACGATGCTATAACGGCGAAGGCGAGCGAATTCGCCTTAACATAATATATAAAAAAAAACCTAAAAAGCTTGAATTTATCTTATTTCCTCGCCTTGCTCGTCTAAAGCCTTTGGATCCCATAGGTAGCCAATTTTTGGGAGAGTTTTGATATGGCGGCCCTTATCGCCTAATTTTTTACGCAAAGTGGCCACGTGGGCGTCTACGGTTCGACTGTTTAATTCGCTTTCGTAGCCCCAAACTAAATTTAATAACTGATCGCGGGTAAAAACCTTTTCCGGCCTCCTTAAAAACAAGGCCAAGAGATCGAACTCCTTAAGAGTAAGTTGTGGCTCAGTGCCCCCAATAGCCGCCTTATGAGCCTCCAAATCTAGCTTAACCCCGCAACCAGATAAAACACTCCCCTCTCCCAGTTGCTCGCCCTGGCGCCTTAAGACTACCCGAATCTTAGTTTCTAATAGCTTTAGGCCAAAGGGCTTAGGTAGATAATCGTCAGCCCCTCTTTCCAGGGCCTTAATTATATCGGCTTCCGAGTTCCTGGCCGATATAACGATAACTGGAGTCTTTCGATCATTTTGACGTAAGATATCCAAAAACTGCATACCTTGAAGTCCAGGCAACATCAAATCCAAAAGCACTAGATCAGGTCGCCCTTCATCTAAGGCAATCAAAGCGTCGTTGGCGTTTTCAAAAGAAATCACCTGAAACCCCTCACGGCCTAGGCTGTATTCGATGACCTCCCTAAGAGCACCCTCGTCTTCAATCAACATTATTAGCATCTAAGTCCTCCAGAGCACATTAATGGCTCTAAACGTAAAAAAAGGAAAATAGCAGCAAGCTAACGTTTTTTTTCGGCTAGACAATTTTACCAATTAAATTCAATAAAGGAAAAAACTTAGTCTCCTTGATTATCCAAAACGTCCGGTCACATATTCTTCGGTTAATTTATGCTTTGGCTTAGAAAATATATTAGCCGTCTCGTCATATTCGATTAAAGAACCTAAATACATTAGCGCGGTGTAGTCGGAAACTCGAGCCGCTTGTTGTAAGTTATGAGTAACTGCCACGATGGTCACGTCATTTTTAAGCTCGACCATTAACTGTTCAATCTTTTGAGTTGAAATTGGGTCTAAGGCACTAGTTGATTCGTCAAAGAGGATAACTTTAGGCTCAACCGCTAAGGTCCTAGCGATAACTAGCCTTTGCTGCTGGCCGCCGCTAAGCCCTAAGGCACTTTCCTTTAGCCTATCTTTTACCTCCTCCCAAAGAGCGGCCCGAGTTAAGGCCCGCTCGACTTTTTCCTTTAAAACGTTATGATTGTTTATTTTTTTTAATCTTAAACCATAGGCCACATTATCAAAAACGCTCATTGGAAAGGGGGTAGGCTTTTGGAAGACCATGCCCACGGAACTTCTAAGAGTAATGACGTCGATAGATTTATCCAATATGTCTCGCCCCTCGAAGACTATGCGGCCTTCGTAACGGTTGTTGGGGTAGAGATCGTGCATGCGATTAAAGCAGCGCAGAAGCGTAGTTTTACCGCAACCCGATGGGCCGATGAGGGCCGTTAGACAATTTTCTTTAACGCTTAAAGTCACGTTCTTTAAAGCGTTCTTAGAATTGTAATAAAAGCAGAGATCTTCGACTTCTATCATAACGAACTCTTTTTGAGAATCTAGTATTTTCGGCTCTTTAAAAATAGCCTAGCCGTAAGGTTAAGACCTAAATTTAGAACCGTCACTACCAAGGCCGCGGCCCAGGCAAGTTTTATCCAGCTCTCGTAGGGGGATGCGGCGTACTGATAGATACTTACGGTTAAGGAAGCGGTGGGGGAGGAAAGAGACCAATTGAAACTATTATTGTTAAAAGATGTAAATAGTAGCGGAGCAGTCTCTCCGGCCGCTCGAGCAAGAGCTAGAACCACTCCGGTCAATAAGCCGCTTAAAGATGAGCGGTAAATTATGCTCCAGATTACCTGATGGTAGGACGCCCCTAAAGAGAGGGCCGCTTCTCTTAAATTCCAAGGGACCAAGCGTAAGGTTTCGTCGGTGGTTCTTAAGACCAAAGGGATGATTATAATCGCTAAGGCCACCGAGCCCGCCCAGCCGCTAAAGCCTCCGAATGGGGCCACCAAAAGAGCGTGCACGAAAGCTCCAATAACAATTGAGGGCGTTGAGGCGGCTAGATCGCTTAAGTTGGCTACTATGGCGCTAACCTTAAGATTTCGGCCATACTCGGCCAAAAAAGTGCCGCCTAAAATACCGATGGGAATACCCATAACCGCAGCGGTTAAAGTCATTAGCCCTTGGCCTAAGAAAGCACTTTTAAGCCCTCCACCGCCCATGACCCCTGGGGGGGCAGGATCTTTTAAAAACAGTTTGGGGCTTAAGGCCTTCCAACCCTCCACAGCCACGTCAAACAAAATCCAGCCCAAAATAGTTAGGCCAAAGAGGGCGCAAAGAGAGCACAGCGATAAGGCCAATAAATTCTTTATACGCCGTTTCCTAACGTTTTTGGTCAAGCGATTCTCCTTCCGGCTATCAAACGTTTGGAAATAATTAAGATAACACTGTTTGAGAGCATTAAAACTAAGGCCAAGGCAAATAAAGTAGACATCCTTATGCCCTCGGCCTCGTTAAACTCGTTGGCCATGACTGAGGTTATGGTGGCGTAAGGAGAAAAAATAGAATCTAACGAGGCGTGACGGTTACCTATAAGATAGGCTACCGCCATGGTTTCCCCTAGGGCCCGACCAAGGGCCATGACCACGGCACCGGCTAGGGCCGATCGCGAATTGGGAATGACCACGTCGTAGACCGTCTCCCATTTGGTGGCCCCTAAGGCCTGGGCCGATTCTTTAAGCTCGGGGGGAGTTTTATCAAAGGCTTCCCTGGCTAAACTAGTTATAAAGGGAAGAATCATCAAAGATAACACGCAAGAAGCCGAAAAAAGATTGACCCCTCCGGCCGAACGGCTTTGAAAAAATGAGCCTATTATGGGTAAGTCCCCTAAAACAAATTCGATCGCTGGTTGGACGTACTTTTCTAAAAAAGGGGCCATAACCATTAACCCCCAAAGACCGTAGATAACGCTGGGGATGGCAGCCAATAATTCGAGGCCTGAGGCCACCACTGATTTTATCCTCCGAGGACATAGTTCGGTTAAAAAAATAGCCGCGCCTATGGATAACGGCCAGGCTGCGGCTAAAGCTAAAAATGAACTTAAAACTGTTCCGGCCAGCGGCCTTAAGGCCCCATAAATTTCCTTAGAGTAATCCCATTGCCTAGAGAAAAGAAATTTTAAGGGCCCGTAGCGAACTAAAGCCGGGTAAGACTCTTTAATCAATGTTATGGCGATTAAAATCACCACCACGACTATTACCAGGGAGGCCAAGGCGGTTAAGAGTAAAAAAATAAGATTTTTGTATTTTGACGAAGTCATTAATCCTTTATAAGCCGGTATAAATAAATATCTTTGTCAAAAATGTAAATTTTTTGTTAAGCTAAGAAAAATCTCGGCCCATTGACTTTTTTTAGGTCCCTAGGCCTAACCAAGTCCAACCACTCTAGCGATCCCTTCTCGAGCTAGTTAAAAACACCAAAAAAATAACTAAAAAATAAACTATTATCTTAAAAAAAATAAAATAGGTCTATCTTCACAACCATACCCTCTTAGGGCTGATTTTATTTCAAAAAATCAACGACCAAAAATCAAAGGGCTTAGGTTAAAATATCGACATTATAATCAAGTGAAAAAATCAAAAATTTTTGCTAGTCCTCTTACACAATATGTGGTATAATTTTAATATTAAACGGGAGTCGTTCGACCATATTTAGTGGCCTAGACCGACGCCCGTTAACACTATGCACCATAATTTCTTTTTTCCCTTCCCCCTGTAAGAAAAGATTCCTCATGCCCAACGTCTCTTTAGCCGCTCTAGATCTCGGCTCCAATACCTTCCGCCTAATAACGGCTAACGAACCTACTGAGGAACGTCTCTTTTCTGGGCGCTGCGTTTGGCAACAAATACCTCGGCTCTCCCAAGGCTTATCCCCTGGCGGACGCTTGGGGCAAGAGCCTAAAAATAGGGCTTGGCAGGCCCTAGAGGGCTTTCAAAAAACCATAGAGAACCTTAAACCTAAAAGAATTTTAGCTGGTGGCACCATGGTCTTTAGGCAAGCTAGCGACGGGGCTGAATTTATGGATCTAATCGGCCACCGCTTCGGCTGGGAAACTTACGTTTTAACCGGTGCTCAAGAGGCTCGTCTGTCGGCCTTAGGAGTTCTCTCGGGGCTTGAATTAACCACCCCGGCGGCCCTAATATTCGACGTTGGGGGCCGCTCAACCGAATTTATCGCCCTTAATGGGCGAAGCATAGTTAAGACAATAAGTTTAGAGATGGGCGTGGTGGGACTATTTGAAGAATTTATTCGAAACGATCCTCCAACCCCAAAGGAGCTTTCGGCTGTTAAGCGAAAGATACTAAGCCTTCTAAAAAACTCAGGGTTAGAACCGTTACCCTCCGATTCTATTTTAGTGGGCACAGCCGGGACCTTAACCACCATGGCGGCTATGATCATGGAGCTTCGCGATTACGACGGTGAGCTGGTTAATAACCAAGTTTTTAATTTATCCTCTGTCTTAGATCTCCTTACAGACTGCGCGAACGAGAATCTAAACGAGCGCTTAAAGCGCCCTGGACTTGACCCTCGCCGCAGTGACGTTATCGTGCCCGGCTTAGTTGAGGTCGCGAGTATCTTAGAATTTTTCGAAAAAGATAGATTAACCGTAAGCGATAATAGCCTCCTCGAGGGCCTCTGGCTGGCCGCAGCTGGCCTGGCCCCCTTAAGCGATAGCTAGATGAACTACGTTTTTTTTCGAGCTAATGAGCAAAAAAACTTAAACTTATATTTTTCCCTAACTTTAAAGTTTGGGGTTAATTGGGAGTTCATATGACCGATATCCCTAATATGATTGAAGGGCTGACTTTCGACGATCTGCTTTTGTTGCCGGGCTACTCGGAGGTCCTTCCTAAAGACGTGGATTTAACCACTAACCTTACGGCCAACATCGCTCTTAACACACCTTTAGTCAGCGCTGCCATGGATACCGTAACTGAATCGGCCACCGCCATCACCATGGCCCGTCAAGGAGGGTTAGGCATAATTCACCGCAGCATGTCTATCCAAACCCAGGTCTTTGAAGTAGAAAGGGTTAAAAAAAGTGAAAGCGGTATGATTGTCGATCCAGTAACCGTTACCACTAAGACCAAAGTCGAAGACGTAAAAAAGCTCATGGAGCAATATCACATATCCGGCGTCCCCGTGGTTGACTCAGGCGAGCTTAAGGGCATCGTCACCAATAGGGATCTTAGGTTTGAAACCAATTTCGAACGCCCGGTGGACGAGGTGATGACTAAAGATAATCTTATCACCGCTGAAGAGGGCATCACTTTAGAAGAAGCTAAGAAAAAACTGCACGCCAACCGCATTGAAAAACTCTTGGTGGTGGATCAACACGGAAAGCTCGTGGGCCTCATTACCATTAAAGATATCGAAAAAGTCATCCAATTCCCTCTATCCTGTAAAGACCCTCAGGGCCGATTAAGGGTGGGCGCAGCTCTAGGGGCCAACGCGGAAAGCTTAGAGAGGGCTGAGGCGCTCCTTAAGGCCAAGGTCGACGTTTTGGTGATAGATTCGGCCCACGGCCACTCCAAAAACATACTAGATTTCGTCGCCGAAATAAAACGATCCTTCCCTGAGGCCGAGATAGTGGCCGGAAACGTGGCCACCCCCGAAGGGGTCAGAGCCCTTCTAAAGGCAGGGGCTTCCACGGTTAAAGTAGGCGTGGGGCCCGGCTCGATTTGCACCACTAGAATCGTAGCTGGCATAGGTGTTCCCCAAATGAGTGCTATCTTCCAGTGCGCCGCTGAAGCCCGCCGCCTAGGGGGGGGCATCTTGGCCGACGGTGGTATAAAATTTTCAGGCGACATCGTAAAGGCCCTGGCCGGGGGAGCCTCCTCAGTCATGCTGGGCTCGCTTTTGGCCGGCACTGAAGAAAGCCCGGGAGAAAAAATTCTCTTCCAAGGGCGCTCATATAAAACTTATCGTGGTATGGGCTCAATTGAAGCTATGCGCGATGGTTCGGCCGACCGCTACGGTCAAAAGTCGGAGGCCTTTAACGGTAAACTCGTGCCCGAAGGCATTGTCGGAAGAGTGCCCTATCGCGGCCCTCTTTCGGAAACTATTTACCAGCTTCAGGGCGGCTTAAGGGCTGGCATGGGTTACGTGGGTGCGTCTAACCTAACGCAGCTTAGAGAAAAAGCCCGCTTTGTGCGCATCACCTCAGCCGGGCTTAAAGAAAGCCATGTCCACGACGTTATCATCACCACCGAGGCCCCCAACTACCGCCTCGAATCTAACTAAGGTAGGGTTTTAGAGGCTATGTCTTTCGTTCACCTCCACGTTCACTCCTGTTATAGTCTCCTCGACGGGGCTATTAAGATTAATGACTTAATCGAGGCCACTATAAAAATGGGCATGCCGGCGGTGGCCTTAACTGACCACGGGCAAATGCTAGGCCTCTGGCATTTTTACAAAGAAGCAATGAGTAAAGGAGTAAAACCAATATTAGGGGTCGAGGCCTATGTGACCGATCATAGCCGCAAGGAGCGCAACCAAAATGAGCGCCGCTATCACCTTACTTTACTTTCCGAAACCCTAGAGGGCTACCATAACCTCTGCCGCATGATCTCGCTAGCTAATATCGAGGGTTTTTACCACCGTCCTAGAGTCGATTACGAACTTTTAGAACAATATTCTAAAGGCATAATAGCCCTATCGGGCTGCCTCCAAGGACAAATTCCTGCCTTATCTTTGGCGGGACGCGATAAGGAGGCTAGAGAAGCGGCCGAAAGATACGCTAGCATCTTCCCGGGCTCTTTTTATTTGGAACTTCAGGAAAACGATATCTCACAGCAATCTTTAGCCAACGAAGCCCTGGTCGAACTAGCCCAATCTTTATCTCTCCCCACCGTGGCCACAAACGATTGCCACTATTTATTGCCAGAGCACCACGAGGCCCACGACATTTTATTATGCATCCAAACAGCTAAAACCAAAGATGACCCCCACAGGATGCGCCTGGCTAGCGAAGACTTTTATTTTAAATCCCCTGACGAAATGATTAAACGCTTTGCTTGGAGGACAGAAGCCATTGATAACTCTTTAATTATCGCCGAGCGCTGCCAGGTGGAATTTCCTAAAAAAAAGTACCGCTTCCCAAACTTTCCCAATAAAACCAGCCTTAGTCTCGAGGAAATCCTTATAAATCAAACCCACGAGGGCCTAAACAAGCGCTTAATGCGTAAAGAGGCCTTAACCCCCTTAAGCGAAATGGAGAAAAAAACCTACCTCGATAGGCTCGATTACGAAGTTAAAGTTATTAATCAAATGGGCTTTGCCAGTTATTTTCTGATAGTAGCCGAATTTATTAACTGGGCTAAGAACCAAAGCATTCCCGTGGGCCCGGGTCGAGGCTCAGCTGTGGGGAGTTTAGCCGCCTATTGCCTAAACATAACCGACGTAGATCCCATTCAATACGATTTACTCTTCGAGCGCTTTTTAAACGTCGAGCGCATCTCCATGCCCGATATAGACGTTGACTTCTGCGCCGAAGGCCGCGCCGAGGTTATAAAACACGTTACGGAAACCTACGGCGGCCCCCAATTCGTCGCTCAAATCGTAACCATAGGTCAGCTCAAGGCCAAAGCCGTGGTGCGCGACGTGGGCCGGGCCTTAGGTATTAGCCTCAGCGAAGTTAACTCCATCGCCAAGATGATCCCAGACAAAATCAAAGGCCTACAAGACGCGCTTGATACCAATATAGATTTAAAACTTAAAACCGAATCTGATCCAATTCTCAAAAAGCTTATAACCTACGCCTTACTTTTAGAAAACCTCCCTCGGCACACTTCTACTCACGCCTCCGGGGTAGTCATTGGCGATCAACCTCTAATAAACTTACTGCCTGTTTTCTGCGATTCCAAAAGCGCAGTGGAAGACGGCCAGCGCACCCAGGTCTTAACCCAATACGAGACTGCCGGGGTCGAGGACACGGGGCTAATTAAATTCGACTTTTTAGGGCTCAACACCCTCACCCTCATCACTCACTGTTTAAGACTGCTTAAAGAGCGAGGGGAGACCCCTGATTTAGAGAACCTAACCTTCGACGATCCTCAAACTTTTGATCTTTTATCTCGCGGTGACGTCAGTGGGGTCTTTCAGATGGAAAGTTCGGGCATTAGAAACTACATGATGCGGCTCAGACCAAGTTGTTTAGACGATCTAATAGCCATGGTGGCCCTTTACCGCCCCGGCCCTTTAGGTAGTAACATGGTGGAGGAATATATCCAGGTTAAGCACGGCCTTAAGCAAACTCATTATGAGTTAGAACTACTTAAACCAATCTTAGACGTAACCATGGGAGTAATTCTCTACCAAGAGCAGGTCATGCGCATTGCCCAAGTTTTAGCCGGTTTTTCTTTAGGTCAAGCCGATGGCCTTAGAAAAGCCATGGGCAAAAAAGAAATGTCAATCATGGAAAAGATGAAGGTCCCCTTTATGGAAGGGGCCGCAAAAAACGCGGTGCCCCTTGATAAAGCTGAAAACATCTTTAAGTTGATGGAAAAGTTCGCCGAATACGGCTTTAACAAAAGTCACAGCGCGGCCTACGCGGTTATCACCTACCGGACGGCCTGGCTTAAGACCCACTACCCGGTCGAATTTTACGCCGCCTTAATGACCTCAGAAAAGGCCAATCAAAAAAAGATAACTCAACTTATAGACGAGTGCCGCCGCCGAGGTTTTAAAGTGCTACCGCCCGACGTTAACCTTTCTAGCGCCGAATTTAGCGTTAACGGACAAAATATCCTCTTTGGCCTGGGAGCCATCAAAGGGGTCGGGCAAGCGGCCATGGATGCTATTATCGAGGCTAGGAAAAAAGAGCCCTTTACCGACCTCTTCGACTTTTGTAAAAAGGCCTCCAGTCATAAAGTTAATCGCAAGATTATTGAGGCCTTAATCAATTGCGGGGCCTTAGATAATTGCGATGAAGTGCCTAGAGAAGTGATGATAGCCGCCCTCGATCAGGCCCTAGCTAAAGAAACCAAAAAAAGCGCCAAAAAGGCCACCCCCTCGGTTAGTCTCTTTTCTGCTCTAGAAAAACCGGCTGTGCCCGCTCCCAAACCTAGACAATGGCCTAAGGCCACCCCCTTATCGGAGCTTGAACGCTTAAAGCTAGAAAAGGAATTACTCGGCTTTTACGTCACCGGTGATCCCTTAGCCCGCTTTAATGGGGCCATGAAAGCCCTCTCCGATTATCAGATTTCCGAACTTACCGACCTAAACCCCGTAGGTAAAATCAGGGTCTGCGGCGAGATTTCCGGAGTTAAGGAAAAGGTGGATAAAAATGAAAACAAGTACTGTTTCGCTACTCTTAGCGACGCCAACGAGTCGGTGGAGATTACCATCTGGAATAAGGTTTATAAAAAGACCAAGCAGTTGCTGGTTGATGGAAATCTAGTTATGATCGAGGGCATGTTTAAAGATAATAGGCCGGATAGTAAGTTTAGGCCCAGATTCGTGGTCGACGATATCGTCGATTTAAACACCGCCGTTAGCGAAAGGGTCAACTCTTTGTGGGTGACTACTTCCCTAGACGATTTGGAGCCTCTCTCCGAATTTTTCCAAAAGGCCTTGAGTGACCAAAAACAAGGAACAGAACCTAGGACTTTTATATATTTCGACATTCACGACGGGCTGGGCCAGGCAATTTATAAGCTAAAGAGTAAAATAAACCTAACGGTGGATTTTTTTTATAAGTTTAATGACTCAACCTTGCCTCTTAGCCCTCTTACCGAGCTAAGCTGCTACAACCAAGCTAATCCTAATTTATAGAATTAATCGCGATAGGTCAGACCCTTCGGGGGCTCCACCCCGCACAGCTCCCAGCGGGCACAATTAAAGCACTGGGCTCTTCTCTGGATGTTTAGCGTCAAACCTCTCTTTTGGATTAATGTTAAAATTACTAAGCTCCTATAGGGGGCTACATTATTACGGTATGTGTCTTCCCTTTCAATAGGTTTGGCACCGCAACGTTCTCACTTGAGAACGGACACAACTTAAAAGGGCCTGCTTAAGCCCCATGCGCCGAAAAATTTTTAACATCCTCTCCTCTATCGCCTCAGCCAAGGTCTTAGGCTTAGGCGATCTAATCCTAGATCGTTACGTCTACGGTCAGGCCGACCGCCTTTCTCCCGAGGCCCCGGTCCCGGTGGTGGCGGTGGAAAGGCTTATTAAGACCCCTGGGGGGCTAGGCAACGTGGCCCTTAATTTAAGATCTCTTGGGGCCAGCCCAATCGTTGTGGGTTTAGTTGGCGACGACCAAGAAGGACAAAATCTAGAAAGAATTTTAAGCCCCTCTCTCGACCCGCTCTCCCCTCCTTTTTTACGGGACCCTTCTCGCCAAACCACTGTTAAAACTAGAGTCGTAGCCGGGATTCAGCAAATAGTTCGCTTTGATGAGGAATCGAACTCGCCTTTAGCGATAGCTTGGCAAAAACGCTTAATTGAATCCTTAACTACCCCCATTTACGGCACCGAAGGGGGGCTTATAGGCGCTTGCCAAGCCTTAATTCTCTCAGATTACGCCAAAGGGGCCCTGCCCCCTATAATGCTAAAAAAAGTTATCGCTTTAGCCCAAAGTCACAACAAGCCCGTGGTAATCGATCCCAAAGGCCTCGATTTCAGCCGCTACCGAGGGGCCACGGTAGTGACCCCCAATCGAAGGGAATTGGCCTTAGCCTATGGTCAACCACTCGATCTATCCTCTTCTAATGCTCTCGCTGAGGCGGCGCGGCAAATGATGAGTCGTTGCGGTCTAAAAAATATTTTAATAACTAGAAGCGAAGACGGTATGACTCTCGTTAAGGAATCGGGCGGGATAAAACACCTACCTACTAAGGCTCGGGAGGTCTTCGACGTCACCGGGGCTGGAGACACGGTGGTAGCCGCCGTCTCCGCAGCCCTAGCCGCTGGGCTACCGTTAGAAGATGGCGCGGAACTAGCCACTCTAGCCGCTTCGGTAGTCGTAGCTAAGGTGGGGGCAGCTTCGGCCTCGACAAAGGAAATAGAAGATGCTGCCAAATATTGGTAAAACATCTTTTCTCTTTCGTTTGTTTTTAGCCCGGCCAGATAAGGGCTCAGGATTGCGAAGTTATTATTCTATGCTCTCTTCGGTGCTCTCTTCGGCTTTTTCTTTAGATTGCTTTTCCTCTTTCTTAGGCTTAACGTTAACCTTTCTTTGGGCTGCGGCCAAGTCCCTAAAGGTCCAAATTGCAGCCGCCTCGGCGGCTAGCTCTATAGTTTTATCAACCAGCGGAGCTTCTAGTGAAGTAAAGTTAGCCAACACGTAAGAGGCGTAATCTTGGCCGAGTTCCTCACGCCCCGGCCGCCCTATGCCTATCCTTAGTCGGTCAAAATCTCCCGACAATTCGTCGATTAAAGAGATTAAACCATTATGCCCCCCTA